>PKDD01000132.1 GCA_002862465.1 Haliea sp. | reverse complement strand
AGAGGCCACGATTCTCACACTGGAGGACGAGCAGTCATCGCTTGAGGATTCCTTTAATGCTTTTGAGCAAGGTATCAAGCTGATCCGCCAAGCACAGCAGACCTTAATGGATGCTGAGCAAAAAGTGAAACTATTGCTGGAAGACAACGGGGAGCCCAAGCTTGAGCCGTTTACCGATGGAAATACCGAGTGAGCAAACGTGTTTCTGATTTCCTTCTGGCCAGTAAAAATCAGGTAGACCATCGGCTGGCTGATCTCGCCGCTGAACAAACGACAAGGGCTGCCGTCCTTGGAGAAACGCTGGACGCAATTACCCAAGCCTATACTTACGTGCTAACCAATGGTGGCAAACGCATTCGCCCCACTTTGGTCTATGCGGCTGCCCGGGCCGTGGGTCATAGCGGTCACGGCGCAGACTTAGATCACGTCGCCTGCGCATTGGAAATCATTCACACCTACTCCTTAATACATGACGATTTACCCGCAATGGATGATGACGACCTGCGCCGAGGTCGCCCAAGTTGTCACAAAGCATTTAACGAAGCGACGGCTATATTGGCAGGCGATGCACTGCAAGCACAGGCCTTTGAGTTGCTGGCGGATGCGTCTGACTTCCACCCTCAAAAGCGCGTGGCCTTGATTAAAGCGCTGGCCAAGGCCGCCGGCCTACAAGGCATGGTCGGAGGACAGGCGATGGATATTGCTGCCACTAATACCGATCTTAGTCTGCAACAGCTGCAGTCCATGCACGCTTATAAAACCGGCGCCGTCATACGCGCCGCCTTGACTATGGGTGGGATAGCTGCCGATGCGAGCGCCGATCGACTCGACGCTCTGGACGCATATGGCAGCCACATCGGCCTAGCATTCCAAGTGGTTGATGACATCCTCGATGTTAAAGGGGAGACAGCAGCGCTGGGCAAAACCCAAGGCAAGGACAGCGAAGCTAATAAACCGACCTACGTCAGCCTAATGGGGCTAAGCGGTGCCGAACAGGAGTCTCAGCGATTATTGCAGGCAGCAATCGACGCACTATGGGAATTCGGAGCAGATGCTGATCCTTTGCGGGGCCTAGCTCACTACATCGTTTCTCGCGACCGCTGACCGGACGGGGCCAGAGAACAGTTCACGATAGGGACTAATCGTTACCTTCCATCATATGACCGAGTTTTCCTACCTTGGTCTGTAGGTACTTTTCATTGTGCGGATTACTGGTGGTGTGCAAAGGAATCCGCGCAATGACGTCAACGCCCTGCTGTTTCATCGCTGCCACTTTGCGCGGATTGTTCGTCATAAGTCTCACAGCAGTGATGCCAAGGTGCTCGATCATGGGCTGCAATATACTGTAGTCGCGTATGTCCGCGCCAAATCCCAGTCGCTCATTAGCCTCCACCGTGTCTGCGCCAGCGTCCTGAAGCTTGTAAGCTCTGATTTTATTCAGCAGACCAATACCACGTCCTTCCTGACGCAAATAGAATAGCGCGCCCCTCCCTTCCTGTGCAATGGCCTCCATAGCGGCCTGCAGTTGGCTGCCACAATCACAGCGCATGCTCAGCAAAGAATCTCCGGTAAGGCACTCGGAATGCACACGGGTCAATACTGGCTCGCCGTCGGACACATCGCCCATGGTAAGGACCACGTGCTCCTTATTGGTCTCATCGTCCTCAAACCCGTGAAGATGGAACTCACCCCAAGCTGTCGGTAAGAGAGCGGACTCTATGAAGCGCACTGCCACGCGGAACATCCATAAGAAAAGGCCGCACAGTTTAGCAGCTTTGTGTGATCAGGCGCGAGCACTGCCTATTGCGATTTAGACAAAGATAGCATTCCGTCATGTTCCTGTATTTTGACATGCCGCAAATAGCTCATACCTAATAGAACGGTGGCGGGATAGGCGCCTTCAATAACCGTCGCTGGGACATTATCAACCTGCAACCCTCCAACGCTCACAGACTTTAGGGTCACCGAGTGGGCAGCAACCACACCAGCGGCCGTTTCCGCTGCAGAGGGTGTGCCATCCTCACCGTAATTGACGCCCATCGCCGTGGCCTGAGACGAATTGATAGCGATGACATTAGCGCCCGTATCAACCAGCACTAATACACTGCGACCGTTGATAATCGCGTTAGTCCGATACTGAAGTTTTGAATCACGCGCGATGGTGACAACGTGGTCCTCGATTTTCTGATACGTAGTCGATACATGCTGCGACAGCCCGACTGTTTTTCTAAGTCCATCAACTTCCAGCGTAGCCGTCGTCGCTGCAGTGGCAAGTAATGTTACACCGGCGAAAGTCTCTCCCACTCCCAGCATTTTGCGTTGCCCATCAATCATCAATACAGCGGCTTTCCCCATAAGCGCCTCGACCATAACCGGCGTTGCTTCGCCATATAACTGCTTAGAAGCCATTAACAGACCGACCACCGTCAGGGTTAGCGCTCTCTTTGCGGACATCCAGAAATCTCCGATGCAGTGCTAGGTAAAATATAACGCAATGTGCAATGTCGCGCAGGCCAGCACGCCGGCCAACACGTCATCAATCATAATACCAAACCCACCGCCCACTTTTCTGTCCAGAACGCTCACTGGCCACGGCTTTATAATGTCGAACACGCGAAATGCCACAAAACCTGCAACAATCCATAACCAGTCAAACGGCACGGCCCAGAGTGTAATCCAGTACCCAACGAATTCATCCCATACAATGCCAGGATGATCATGAACCCCCAATTGCCGGCTAGCGGCGCCACAGATCCAGACACCCAACAGTGCACAAATGAAGATAAAAACTGAATAATAGAGAATACTCCAGTCGCCGACGAGCAGATAGACCGGCACCGCCGCTAGTGTCCCGACTGTGCCCGGAGCCTTAGGAGACAGTCCAGTGCCCAAGCCGAACGCCAACAACTGCACGGGATGACGCCGAAAATCAGGCGCCGGGTGCGGCTTCAAGTGGTTATTCGATGCTCTAGACACAGTCATTACCGTATTCAATTGCAATCAGCAGTGGCGCTATCAGGCGGCGTTTTCTAGTCATCAAAATGCTGATATCCATGCGATATATCCATATCCAGTCCGGAGTCCACCCCAACTCCCGCCTGCACCTGCCCTATACGCGTACTGCCGACCGGTGGCGACTCATCAACGGGCAGACAGAAACACAACTCATAATCATCACCACCACCCAGTGCCCATTGCAAAACTGTCTCTCGGCAATCATGGGAACACAGAGCGGCAGACAACGGCAAAAGCTGGGGCTCAATACAGATCTTTACGCCGCTAGCGGAGGCGACGTGGGCCGCATCCGCTAGCAAACCATCGGAAATATCAATAGCGGCGGTCGCCCGACCCAATAACGCCCACCCAAGTTCCAGACGCGCCCGCGGGCGATTGAAGCGGTTCAACAGATACTCGGCATAGTCAGGTGTCGGCTGCCACTGCCCCTTTAAAAAGGCAAGGGCGCCAGCCGCATCACCCAACGTGCCGGACACATAGACCTGATCCCCAACCCGCGCGCCGCTTCTCAGCAAAGCCAGTGTCATCGGCAGCGCACCCATCACCTGCACCGAGATCGACAGCGGCCCCCGCGTGGTGTCACCGCCGACTAACGGCAACTGATACGCCCCAACCGCTGCAGCTAGACCCTGACTAAACGCATTTAGCCATAACTCGTCCACCTCCGGCAGTGTCAACGCCAACGTCATTCCTAGCGGCCTCGCACCCATCGCAGCAAGATCACTGACGGCGGCTGACACCGCACGAAAGGCAATGTCCTCAGGAAAACTATCGGAGGGAAAATGAACTCCGACGACCATCGTATCGATGGAGGTGGCGAGTCGCTCTCCCTCGCCAAGACGCATAATGGCGCAATCATCGCCAACGGATAGGTCGACCGCATCGCCGCGACCCAGATCGGAAAAATAGCGGTAAATCATTGCAAACTCGGCGCTAGGCATCACGGTGCCGCGTCAATCTCAACCTTGCGCAATTGTCTCGCGGCTTTGTCTAGCACTCCGTTGACGTACTTATGGCTGTCCGTGGCACCAAATTTTTTGGCTAATGCCACTTCTTCGTTAATGACCACCTTGTAGGGTACATCGACGCGCCAAGTAAGCTCGTACACCCCCATGCGCAACAGCGTCAGTTCGATGGGATCCAAGTCTTGCAATTTACGATCCAACATTGGCTCCAGAGTCTCGTCCAACTCATTCAGACAGGCTGGAATTTTGTGCAACAGAGCTTGAAAATATTCTAAATCAACATGACTAAAGTCATAATCCGTGCGGAATTCTGCCTCTATATCACTGACCGCGGCACCCGCCATATGCCACTGATACAGTGCCTGCATACCGTAGTGCCGGGCCTTGCGGCGCTCAGCGGCGAGCGTGTTATGCCCGGGCTTTTCCATTTAACCGATTGCATTCATAAGGCTTACCATCTCTAAAGCGGACATGGCGGCTTCTTCCCCCTTGTTACCGGCCTTACTGCCGGATCGCTCGACAGCCTGCTCAATCGTATCCACCGTTAAAACGCCAAACGATATAGGGATATCATATTCCATACTTACCATAGCGATGCCTTTGGTGCACTCGCCTGCGACATATTCAAAATGTGGGGTACCCCCTCGAATTACTGCGCCGAGGGCAATAATGGCATCAACATTACCACTGGCGGCAACTTTTTTGCACACCAGAGGTATTTCAAAAGCACCAGGGGCGCGAACGATCGTGATCTGCTTATCGCTGACGCCATGGCGCCGCAATGCGCTGAGAGCGCCTTCTAATAAATGCTCCACGACGAAACTGTTCCAACGCCCAACGACAATAGAATATTTGCCCTTGCCGCCGGTAAATATACCTTCGATTGTCTTGATATCAGTCATCATACTGTTCTCCTATTGTCCAGGATCCACAAAATCTAGCACTTCCAGATCAAAACCGGAAATGGCATTGTACTTTACGGGAGCGCCCATCAAGTGAATTTTCCCCACGCCCAAATCCTTAAGGATCTGGGAGCCTAAACCCACTTCATTATAGGCGTCCGGTGCCGCGCCGCTCCCGGGGTTATTCTGCTCTCCCAGCGCCCTATCAATACTGGCCAACAGCTGCTCCGGACGCTCGGTGTATGCCAACAACACGATAACGCCGCAGCCATTTCGCGCCACCGTCTGCAGGCATTTCCCCAAACTCCACGTAGGATGGTCAGCCATATTGCTGGTCACAAGATCCCGCATGGCAGATTGCACATGCACTCGCACCAGCGTCGGTTCATGTGCCTGAATGTCACCGCGAGATAAAGCGATATGAACTTTTCCAGCGTTCTGATCTCGATAAGCTGTCAGACAGAACGGGCCATAATCGGTTTCAATCATGCCCTCGCGGATACGGCGAACCGTGCGCTCGTTTACCATGCGAAAATGTATCAAATTAGCAATGGAACCAATTTTTAACGCATGTTGGAGCGCAAACTCACGCAATGCTTGGCCGTCAGCCACTGAACCATCCGGCTTGAGTATATCCGCGATAACGGCTGCGGGGAGCAAACCAGCCAGTCGCGCGTAATCACAACCGGCCTCGGTATGACCAGCTCTCGTCAGAACACCCCCGGACATTGCTGTCAGCGGAAAGATATGCCCTGGCTGTACGATGTCGGCTGGTTGCGCGCGCGGGGCGACTGCAGCCTGCACTGTCGCAGCGCGGTCTACGGCAGAAATCCCGGTATCGATGCCCACAGCTCCCTCTATCGACAGCGTAAAATTCGATTTTTCTCCCTGCGCACCATCCACCATCGGGGGCAATTCCAACTGCTGACAACGCTCTTTCGTTAGTGTCAGGCAAATCAACCCACGGGCTTGGCGCGCCATGAAAGTAACATGCTTAGCCTCACAGTGCTCCGCCGCTACCATCACCACGCCTTCGTTATGACTGTCGGCATCGTCATCGAGCAACACCACCATACGCCCCTGACGAATGTCGCTAATGAGTTCGTCTACGCTGTTTAATTCCATGCCTATTGTTTCCACACGCCCGTGTTCACACCGCCCAGAAAACCGTTTTCGGCAAGCGCTTCCATAGACAACCCTGACCCAGAGACATTCGCCGCGGCATCCCCTTGAATCAGTCGCTCAAGATAACGGGCTATCACATCGACCTCGAGATTGACGCGACTACCAATCCGATAATGCCCAAACACCGTTTCTGTCATGGTCTGAGGGATAATATTTAGATCAAACTCTGCACCATTCACCGCATTGACAGTTAGGCTGATACCATCGATACAAATGCTTCCCTTGTGGGCGATATATCTGGCCAGCTGATCCGGCGCTCGCAGCACTGCCCGGATGGAGCGAGCATCTTCGGTCAGACTCACGACCTCACCGACGCCGTCGACATGGCCGCTGACAATATGCCCTCCTAGGCGGCTCTGCGGCGTCAGCGCTTTTTCCAAATTGACGACAGACCCCATCACTAAATCGCCCAATGTTGTGAAATTTAGCGATTCAACAGAAACGTCTGCCCAATAGCCGTCTCCGGGCAATTCAATGACGGTCAGGCACACACCATTAGTGCATATGCTATCGCCGAGAGCCACATCGTCTAGAGACAGCTTGCCGGTGTGGATGCGCAGGCGCATGTCACCACCGCGAGGCTGTGTGTCGACCACTTTGCCGACGGCTTGAATAATTCCTGTAAACATAACGAATGTGCTCTCACTACTGCCGCTCCATGGCGGACTATGCATTGCGGATGGGAATAGCCCTAAAACACCAGTCTGTTCCAACTTTTCGCACGTCTTCCCATTGCAACTGTACTTTGTCCGCCATTTTGTTGAGCGGCAAATCCATCAGGGGACGTGCCCTGTCACCCAGCAAAGCGGGAGCCATATAAACAATTAACTCGTCTAACAAGCCGGCCTGCAGCAGTGCCCCGGCTAACCGGGGGCCAGATTCTACCAGAATTTCATTATATTGCTGCGCCGCAAGGTATTCCATTAAGATATGCAGATCCAAGCCACTCACACCACAGGGAAGTGCCAGACGCGCAACGGCGCTCGCTGCGATCGCCGCGGGCACCGCGACTGTCTCGTTATGACAAAGCAGTGTTGGCGCGGTCCCATCGAGCACCTTGGCATCAGCAGGCGTTCGTAGACGTGAGTCGAGCACCACACGCACTGGCTGACGGCCACTGGCCAGTTGGGTTGCTTCGGTGGCTAGGCCTAACTCTTGCGGCCTAACGGTCAGGGCACAATCGTCTGCCAATACTGTCCCCACGCCAGTAACAATGGCACAACTCATCGCCCGCAATCGCTGCACATCTTGCCTTGCGGCGGGACCCGTAATCCACTGACTCTCGCCTGACGCCATGGCTGTGCGCCCATCTAGGGACATTGCTAATTTAGCCCTCACCCGCCCTCGCCCTCGGCTCATGCGTGCAATAAAACCAGGAATTACGCTGCGAGCTTCGCTCTCCAGAAGGCCACATTCCACCGCGATGCCAGCAGCACGCAACTTCTCCAGACCCGTACCTAGGACCAGTGGATTGGGATCGCGCAGAGCGACCACGACCCGTGTCACTCCCGCCTGAATCAGTGCGCTGCAACAGGGACCGGTTTTGCCTTGATGACTGCATGGCTCTAATGTGACATACGCGGTAGACCCAGCCGCGTCACCGGCATCCTGAAGGGCCTCAATTTCTGCATGGTTGCCGCCGACTGGGCAAGTAAACCCCTCACCTATTACGCGACCGTCGCGCACCAACACACAACCCACAGAGGGATTAGGCATAGTGGAATACTGCCCGCGCCGCGCTAATTGTAATGCGCGAGCCATCATCTGTGTGTCAAAGGGAGTGTCCATAGGCGGGCGCTAACAGGCAGTCAATTTTTCGGCGGTTCGGCTTCTAGGCGCTCAATTTCGTTACGAAACTCAGCGATATCTTCGAAGCTACGGTAAACAGAGGCGAATCGCACATAGGCAACCTGGTCCAATGTTTTCAACGTTTCCATCACCAGTTCACCCAGCACCAGCGATTGTAGCTCTCGCTCGCCGGTCGCTCGCAAGACATGTTTAATGTGATTAATTTTCGCCTCGATATCCTCAACAGAGACCGGACGCTTTTCGAGAGCACGCAGCAAGCCGGCACGCAATTTGTTCTCATCAAAGGGTTCGCGGTTACCGTTTTGCTTGATTACCCGAGGCATCACCAGTTCTGCCATCTCGTAGGTGGTATAACGCTCAGCGCAGCTTAAGCACTCTCTTCTGCGGCGCACTTGATCCCCATCGGCCACCAGCCTAGAGTCGATAACTTTGGTATCTTGCGCACCACAAAACGGACAATGCATGAGCGAGTCTCGTTAATCTAAGTCGCTGAACCTTAACATATTTTTCGTGTTCCCGGCTTGACTCATTTGAGGTACACAGGCGGCGAGGGCGATACTGCCCAGACGAAGTGCTCGGCGCCCAGTCAGCGATGGCCAACTACACACTGGCAATTGCTAGCCGTCAACAGCAGCGACCGCAAGGCAGGGCGCTGTTTTACGTTACTGGGGGGGGTGCCCCTGAGAGCCTCTGATAACAAGGGGTTCAGGGGGTATGCTAACCGTAAACCGGAAAGCGCTGACATATTGCTAGCACTTTAGCTTTTACTGCGGCGATCACCGCCTCAGAAGTCCCATCCTCAAGCGACTCCAACACATCACACATCCAGTCGGTGAGCTCAATACACTCTGCCTCACCAAAGCCGCGCGTCGTAATGGCAGGCGTGCCGACGCGCAGACCTGACGTTACAAACGGGGAACGCGGATCATTAGGCACCGCATTTTTGTTGACCGTAATATTTGCCTCGCCTAGGGCGGCATCGGCATCTGTACCCGTATAAGGCTTGCCAATCAGATCGACTAACATCAGGTGATTTTCGGTGCCACCGGAGACAATTTTGATACCTCGTTTGATGAAGGTGGCCGCCATTGCCTTGGCATTCTTCACAACCTGCTTTTGATACTCGACAAATTCGGGGCTTTGAGCTTCTTTGAAACTGACGGCTTTGGCCGCGATCACGTGCATCAGCGGCCCTCCCTGAATTCCAGGGAATATCGCCGAGTTAAATTTCTTCTCCAGTTCCGCATTCGCTCTTGCGAGTATAATGCCGCCGCGCGGGCCGCGCAGGGTTTTGTGTGTAGTCGACGTTACGACATCGGCAAAGGGCACTGGATTAGGATAGACTCCGGCAGCAATGAGGCCCGACACGTGAGCCATATCGACTAAGAGATAGGCGCCGACTTTGTCTGCAATCTCTCTAAAGCGCGCCCAGTCTATTATCTGAGAGTAAGCAGAAAACCCAGCCACGATCATTCTTGGCTTGTGCTCCAGCGCCAATGCCTCCACCTGATTGTAGTCAATCTCGCCAGTCTCCGCGTTCAATCCATATTGGATGGCATTGTATGTCTTGCCGGAAAAGTTAGGTTTTGCACCATGGGTCAGATGACCACCATCGGCCAGACTCATGCCGAGTATTGTGTCGCCCGCGCTGCACAAGGCTAGATAGACCGCAGCGTTAGCCTGAGAGCCCGAGTGGGGCTGAACATTCGCATAATCTGCACCGTACAGTGCCTTGACGCGCTCAATGGCTAGCACCTCAGCTTTATCTACATAATCACATCCGCCGTAATAGCGCTTACCGGGGTAACCCTCGGCATATTTATTGGTCAGGGCGGAGCCCTGCGCTTCTATCACGCGAGGACTAGCATAGTTCTCAGACGCTATCAGTTCTATGTGATCTTCTTGCCGGCGCTCTTCTTCAGCGATAGCGCAAAAGATCTCATCGTCAAACCCTTCAATAGTCATGTTGTTTTCAAACATGCTAACCCCCCTCATTGGTGACAAGGTAAATAGTATCTACCCTAAATAACAGTGACATATTTTACCCGAAACACGAGCTCGATATAAGAGCAGTCCGCGATGGGGACCGAACTATTAACGCTTCTTTTCTGGTAACATTTTCGTTCTCTCATCAAGATAGCGGATACACATCAATGGCTCAGTACGTCTTCACTATGAATCGGGTCGGTAAAATTGTGCCACCCAAGAGAACGATCCTGCAGGATATTTCTTTATCTTTTTTCCCCGGCGCTAAAATCGGCGTACTGGGTCTGAACGGATCGGGCAAATCAACCCTGCTGCGTATTATGGCGGGACTCGACAGCGAAATTCTCGGTGAGGCACGCCCGCAACCCGGGATCAAGATAGGGTATCTGCCACAGGAACCCCAGCTTAATGCCGCCAAAGACGTGCGTGGTAACGTTGAAGAAGGCGTGCAAGAGGCCGTTGACGCGCTAGCGGGGCTGGAACAAGTCTATACCGATTACGCCGAGCTCGATGCGGACTTTGATGCTCTGGCCAAAGAGCAGAGCCGACTAGAGGATATTATTCAGGCCACAGACGCCCATAATCTAGATCACAAACTGGAAGTCGCCGCAGACGCGTTGCGCCTACCACCGTGGGATTCGAATGTGGAAACACTGTCCGGAGGCGAACGGCGCAGAGTAGCACTGTGCCGGCTGCTACTGTCTAACCCCGATATGATCCTATTAGACGAACCCACTAACCACTTAGACGCCGAGAGTGTGGCCTGGCTGGAGCGTTTTCTGCATGACTTCCCCGGCACGGTAGTCGCCATCACCCACGACCGCTATTTTCTCGATAATGCAGCCGGCTGGATCCTAGAACTGGACCGTGGTCGCGGCATACCCTACGAAGGTAATTATTCGGACTGGCTCAACGCAAAGGAGCAACGCCTCGAACTGGAAAAACGCACGGAGGCGTCACATCAAAAAACCATAAAGTCAGAACTGGAGTGGGTACGCAGTAACCCCAAAGGTCGTCAGGCCAAGAGCAAGGCGCGTTTGCAGCGATTCGAGGAGTTGCAGTCGCAAGATTATCAGGCGCGAAATGAGACCAATGAAATTTATATTCCTCCGGGGCCACGCTTGGGAGATAACGTCGTCGAGGTTAAAAACCTCTGTAAAAGCTTCGGCGAGCGGCTGCTTTTTGACAACGTCAACTTCACTGTCCCCAAAGGCAGCATCGTTGGAATCATTGGGGCCAACGGCATGGGCAAATCCACACTGTTCAAAATCCTAATGGGCGCAGAACAACCCGACGCGGGCGACGTCAACGTTGGCGAAACTGTGACTCTGGGCTACGTCGATCAGTCACGCGACGACCTGGACGGCAGCAAAACAGTCTGGGAAGAACTTTCCGACGGTCTCGATATCGTCCGCATCGGCAACTATGAGGTGCCCTCTAGATCCTACGTAGGACGCTTTAATTTTAAGGGTTCGGACCAGCAAAAATTCGTCAAAGATCTCTCCGGGGGCGAGCGCAATCGCCTGCATCTGGCAAAGTTATTGCGTCAGGGGGCCAATGTATTGCTGCTTGACGAACCGACCAATGATCTAGACGTGGAGACGCTGCGTGCGTTGGAGGAGGCGCTGCTTGTTTTCCCTGGATCTGCGATGGTGATTTCACACGATCGCTGGTTCCTTGATCGTATCGCTACGCACATCCTTGCCTATGAAGATGATGGCAGTGTGGTGTTCCATGAAGGCAATTTCAGCGATTATGAAGAGGATCGCAAAGCTCGCCTCGGCGCTGCTGCAGATCAGCCACAGCGATTGAAGTACCGCAAGCTACAGTGACGCTGCGGCTTGGCCTGAAAAGACTTTAAGACAGCATAAACAGAGCGGTTGCCGGGTCAATCCAGCGCTGCCAACGCATCGGCCAGTTTTGATACGGCCGCTATCTTCATCCCAACGATAGCACGCTTGGGGGCATTGCCCATTGGAACAATGGCCCGCTTGAAACCGTGTTTAGCGGCCTCGGCTAGACGCTCCTGACCATTGGGGACGGGCCGAATCTCACCCGACAAACCCACCTCGCCAAAAATAATCATGTCGCTCGGTATGATTCTGTTGCGATAACTCGACACAATGGCTAGCAACAAGGCAAGGTCTGCGCTCGTCTCCAGTACTTTGACGCCTCCAACCACATTGGCAAACACGTCATGATCACCGACCTGAAGGCCACCGTGACGATGCAGCACTGCCAGCAGCATGGCCAATCGGTTTTGTTCCAGTCCGACGGCCACGCGGCGTGGATTGCCCAACTGACTGTCGTCCACCAGCGCCTGAATTTCCACCAATAGCGGTCGCGTGCCCTCCCAAACAACCATCACGGCGCTGCCAGAGGCGGGTTCACTGCCACGGTCGAGAAAAATAGCCGAAGGGTTTTTGACCTCACGCATTCCCTGCTCGGTCATAGCAAAAATACCCAGTTCATTCACTGCACCAAAACGGTTTTTTTGGCCCCGCAACGTGCGAAAACGGGCGTCATCACTGCCATCCAAAAGAATAGAACAATCAATCATGTGCTCGAGCACCTTGGGGCCAGCGAGGGAACCGTCCTTGGTCACATGGCCCACCAACAGCAATACCATTCCGGTCTGCTTCGCATAGCGAATCAAATAGGCAGCACATTCGCGCACCTGTGACACGCTCCCTGGGGCAGAGGTAATTTCATCGGTATGCACCACCTGAATAGAATCTACCACTAACACCTTAGGCTTCAACTTCTGCGCTGCCTCAACAATCGCTTCCACGTTAGTCTCGGACATGAGTCTTAGTTTATCTGTCGGCAATTGTAAGCGCTGCGCACGCATTGCGATCTGCTGTAACGATTCCTCTCCGGTGATATATAAAGCATCCATAGAACAAGCGAGATGGCACATAGTTTGCAATAACAGAGTACTTTTGCCGGCACCGGGGTTTCCACCTATCAGAATAGCCGAACCCGGCACTAACCCACCCCCCAAAACCCGGTCAAACTCCTCTGCTCCCGAAGAGAATCGAGGCAGATCCTCCAAATTGATATCCTTTAGGACTCTGGCGCTATCGAGACTGCCGCTGAAGCCGGCGAACTTACCTCGCACCTGCGCTCCGGCGCGCCCCGATCCTTTTTCTGGACCGAGTTTAATTTCAGTCAGCGTATTCCATGCCCCGCAGTCGCTACATTGACCCTGCCACTTCACGTAATCTGAGCCGCACTCGTTGCAGACAAAGGCAGTCTTTTGTTTCGCCATTTTTTTCCCAAAAACTCAGTTTTTAATCCAGATCACGAGGCGCACCGCGCACCGATTCCGCGAATGCGGTATCCTAACCTACTTGCGACAAGATTCCGGTACCACAATGTCAGATTTCTCACTGATTCCAGAAAGACAACTGCTATTTTCTCCGCTTCTCGCGGCAACCATCGGCCTTGAGGAGGCTATTTTGTTGCAACACTTGCAGCATTTGTTCGAACATCGCAACCCTCATACCCGAAATGGCTACGCCTGGCTCAGCGTGGAAAGAAGCTTCCTGCTGCGCACCCTACCGTTCTGGAACGCAGAAGATTTACACCGCATCAGCCGCAGTCTGGCTGACAAAGGCGTGTTGTTGATTGACTCCGCGCCATTACACACAACCACACAACTGATATTTGCATTGAACGAACCAGTTAAGACGGCAGATGAGCCCTCTGCATCGGAGCCTGCCCCGCTAGCCCCGGCCAAACGTAGCGCGGGGATACTGCCACTGCACTGGTCGCCCAGCGAAGACCTACTGCAGGTGCTGAACTTAAACCATAACATACCGCGCCAGTTTGCTCTCGACCAACTGGAAGATTTCATCTTTTACTGGCGTGAACGTGCGGAGGTTAGCCATGCTTGGGAGAATAGGTTCCGCCAGCACATTATTTCTGCGTGGCGGCGCCATCAGCAAAATCAGGCAGAATCCTTCCGCGTTCCCACAGCCAGCGCACTAGATAATAACTGGCGCCCCAGCGCAGACGCACTCGAGATCATGGCACGTGGAGAGATAGAGCGCGAATTTATTGAACAATCCGTTCCCGAGTTCATCCTCTATTGGCGGGAGCGTGGCGCTAACCCGAAAGAACTTAACTCAAAGTTTATCCAGCACATCCGTATACAATGGGCTAAATATACGTCCAGCTTGGAGCATAGCACAGAGCCAAAACGCATCGCTGACCACTGGCAGCCCTCAGGTGACGTGTTTGATATTCTGCGCCTCTCGCATATCGATACCAAATTTGCCCAATCACTTGTGCCTGAGTTCATCGTATACTGGCGCGACAGCAACCAAGCGCAGACCTCCTGGAACAGCAAATTTATCCAGCATGCAAAATACCATTGGGCGAAGCGTCACCAGATTGAACAAGCGGGACAAAATAATGGCGGACATAAAGAAACGAGTACAGCGGGTCGCACGAGAGATCGAAGCCTCCAGCAAGACCTCACCGACACATCCTGGGCAGAATGATGCTAGCGGCAGACAAACAATTGAAGCGCATGTCGACGCACTCAATCAGGTCTTCGCTTTATTCCGGCTGAACTATCACAACCAATATTATGCGGCCTTCCCGGACGCGCAGCAGCTCAATCAAATCAAAAAGCTGTGGCTGGAATCATTGTCAGACTATCCGGTAGAACATATTTTAAAGGGCGCGAAGCACGCCATAGAACATAGCGAGTATCTGCCCACACTGAACCGAATGCTGGAGTGTTGCCAGCAAGGACTTGCTGATTTGGGCCTTCCACCTGCACACAGCGCTTATTTAGAAGCCTGCAGTGCACCCTCCCCTAAATCTGCCCAGACCTGGAGCCATGCTGCGGTTTATCTCGCTGGCCGGGATAGCGACTGGTTTTTCCTAGCCAACAACACAGAACGAACCAGCTGGCCCGTATTTAAGGGACACTATGAGTCACACTGCGCTCGCGTCCTGCGCGGTGAATTACTGACGGTACCGGAACCCGAGGCAATAGAGCAGCAAACGTCTGAACCCATTAAGCCTGAAGAACAGCTTGCCAGATTGCGCAAGTTGCGCGAACAAACCAATCTTTAAAATGTAGGCCGCGGGGACAGCATCCGCTGATAAACCGTTGTGAGTCTAACGGTCGTCTGGGGCGCCTCGAGCAAGATTCTCAAAACGTGTGTATTGGCCCAGAAAGGCCAGACGACAGATTCCGATAGGGCCATTGCGCTGCTTGCCAATGATGATTTCGGCGATGCCCTTCTCTTCCGACTCCTCGTGGTAGACCTCATCGCGGTAAATAAACATAATCACATCGGCATCCTGCTCAATGGCACCAGACTCACGCAAATCTGAATTCACCGGCCGTTTATTGGGGCGCTGCTCCAGAGAGCGATTTAGCTGAGATAACGCCACCATCGGGACTTTGAACTCTTTAGCAATAGCCTTGAGGCTACGTGATATCTCGGAAATTTCTGCGGTCCGGCCGTCAGATGAACCCGCTACCTGCATCAGCTGCAGGTAATCCACCATGATCATACCCAAGCCACCATGCTCGCGCGCTACCCGCCGAGCGCGACTGCGGATCTCCGTAGGCGTGAGTGCCGGGGTATCATCAATGTACAAAGGCACGTCCTTGAGTTTGGTCACCGCTGTACTCAACTTGGGCCAGTCCTCTTGCTCCAACTTGCCATTGCGAAGACGCGTCTGATCAATACGGCCAATGGAAGACAGCATACGAATGATCAAAGAGTCCGCCGGCATCTCCATACTGAACACCAGAATAGGTTTGTTCTGGTTTAATACGGCATGTTCCACTAGGTTCATGGCAAAAGCGGTTTTACCCATTGAGGGCCGACCGGCCACAATAACAAGATCAGAATCCTGTAACCCCGATGTCATGTTGTCCAATTCAATGAAGCCGGTACTCATGCCCGTGATAGCACCGCCGGACTGGAAAAGCTCCTCTATCCGCTCCAACGCAGTCTGCAATAAAGGGTTAATATCTTTGGGAGAGCCGTCCTTGGGACCGTCTTCCCCAATTTGCATTATCCGACGCTCTGCCTCGTCAATCAGCTCATCTGACTTGCGTCCGTCGGGGTTGAAGCCACTCTCAGCTATATCTTGCGCAGCATCGATCAGCTTGCGCAGGCTGGCTCGCTCGCGCACCACCTGCGCATATGCACGGATATTAGAGGCGCTTGGCGTGTTCTGAGCCAATTCTGCCAAATAAGTAAGCCCCCCGGCTGCATCAAGCTCATCTCTGACCTGCAGTTTATCCGCCACGGTAATGACATCAACCGGTTCCAACGCCTCAGCCAGTTGTGCTATCTGGCGAAAGATCAAGCGATGGCCTAGACGATAGAAATCACCGTCTGAAACCAATTCTGCAACGGCGTCCCAAGCGTCAGCCGAGAGTAACAGGCCACCTAGCACAGACTGTTCTGCCTCTGCGGAATGCGGCTGCATTTTAATACGTGCGACCTCACCCGTCCCAGAATAGCGGAGCTCAGACACGTTGTTGGGAAACTCTTGGTCAGCCATAACTACTATTATTTTTTGCGGAGGTACAGCCTATAGGAAATAAGCGACCAGAAGAAGTGAAAACATCAAGCTTACGATTCAAAGTTGCACGCCACTGGGTGCGCGGCAACAGAGCACCGCTCTAGACAGCAGGTATGGCATTTGAGATTGGAGATTTCCCTACAGGAAACATCTCCAATCCCTTACTCGGCAACTACCTCAACCGCGACAGTGGCAGTCACATCACCGTGGACCTGAATAGTAACTTCATACTCACCCAACTCACGCAGTGGGCCCGTTGGAAGACGAACTTCAGACTTGTCCACTTCACAGCCGAGGGCGGCAATGGCATCCGAGATATCCCTCGTGCCAACTGAACCAAACAGCTTA
>PKDD01000155.1 GCA_002862465.1 Haliea sp. | reverse complement strand
GCAATAAAGCTGAGAAAGAGGGTGATTATGACGATGCCAATGAAGAAACACCGGCTGATGAGGCTGCGACCAAAACAGAGGACACATGATCTATCTGGTCATTTGCTTACTATGCCTGATAGGTGTTGAGGTTTTCATCGCCTTACCCTTCTTACGTTATATCAACGCGCTCACCGCGGTTTCACAAAAGGCGGTGCGAGTCGCTACATCTTCGAAAATTTCCGATCACTGGAAAGAAAAAGCGCTGCAGCGTTATTCTCGCGACATGGCAGTTGCATCGATTATGCTTGGTTTTTTGCTGATCGTACTTTTCGGAATTATCACATTAGCCTCATCTTTGGCCGACATGATCTTGCAGCCGGACCTTGCTACTTTGCAGTTCTTTGTAAGCATTCCTGGCTTAATCACTGCAACGATTTTTTCCGTGTTCTACGTTAGCGTTAGAAAACACCTTGTCAAAAAGTGATTATGGGGCACTAGATCGAGCGTTGCATCGAGTCGCATTGGGCACTCGGCTGGTTAGGCAAAGCTCGTATGACATGGAATCGATGCTGGCACGCAACAGCAATCTTCCTGACGTATCTCAACCCATATTTATTGCAGGCTTAGCCCGCTCTGGCAGCACCATATTATTAAACGCACTTTATCAGACGGGCTGCTTCAGATCATTGACATATCGCGACATGCCTTTTGTTCTCATGCCCGGCGTTTGGAAAAAGCTTTCTTCGGGATCCCACGTTAGTCGAGCCGCAAAAGAGCGCGCACATAAAGATCGTTTGCTGGTCGAGTATGATAGCCCAGAGGCTTTAGAAGAGGTTTTTTGGAGTACTTTCTCTGGCGACGCATATATTTTTGAAGACAAACTAATGCCCTATAAGCCAAGTCGATCTGTCTGCATGCGCTTCAGAGAATATGTTTCTCATATTATGGCGAGCAGGGACAACGAACGGCAGAATCGTTATCTTGCCAAGAACAATAACAACCTGTTGCGACTTGGTGCTATTAAATTCGCTTTTCCTGATGCGAAGATTATCGTCCCTTTTCGCGAGCCAATGCAGCAGGCGTTGTCTTTACTGCGGCAACATCAACTGTTCACAAGGATGCATACCGAAGACCGCTTCTCGATGCAGTATATGAACTGGTTAGGCCACTACGAGTTTGGTCTCGGACATAAATCTTATGCATACTGCGCCACTGCAAACCCGTTCAACAAAAGTAGCGTTAGCTATTGGTTACAGTCCTGGCAAGACGCTTATACTTTTGCATTGGACAATGCACCACCAGACACAATCTTCGTCAGTTATGAGAGCCTCTGCGCTGATCCCGTTAGCGGATTTCGAGCGCTCTTCCCAGCTTTAGATCTTGATGCAGATCCGGCCGTTGCCGCGAAATTTTACTCGGGCGCCGATCGACGCCCCGTGGGCGCCGATGAACCGTATCTGCGAGAGTCCTGCACCGCTACCTACTCACGATTACTGAAATTACACGCAGCACTGTGAATGTCAGCCTAGTTGCCGCCCAAGATCGATATATCGCGGCCTAGCAGCTTGAAGGCCCCGATCGAGCAAGTTGCAACCGGAGGGTAAAGAGCCTTTGTGTCGGCTCTTCTGTGCTCTCTCATTCGCGCGCCAAACGTTGCGCCGACGTGCTCGCTATAGTACCGTTGCGTAGTATGGAGTTTGTGGGCAGCAATAAATATTAATCCAGTTGGCCGTCTTTTCGTCCTAACATTCTTTTCCCCCATACCAGAAGGTGTCCAATGTCTGATCGCCTAATAAATGTATTTTCGACAGTGCTGGGTGTTGACTCTGCGGATCTCTCTGATGAAACCTCACCGGAAAATTGCGATGGCTGGGATTCCTTGGCTGCTATGAATTTAGTTGCGGCCTTAGAGGAGTCCTTTGGTGTGCACCTGACTACGCGAGAGATTATGAAAATGGCATCAATTGGACTCGCTCGAGCGACTCTTCAAAGCAAGGGTGTGGACATCTGAACTCAATATGTCAAGTACAGAGAATAATACACCTAACCCTAAAAAGGTTTGGAGTAACTTCCAGCAGGCATTAGAGCGGCAACCGCTACCCAACGCTGAGCTCTTTAGTATCGGGTTGGCAGGTACCTTCACCATCGACCCTTTAATTCCCTACCTTGGGGCCAATCTCCTCGAGTGCGGTCTTAAGCCCGCCTTCCACGTTGCGCCCTACAACCAGATTTATCAATTGTGCACAGCCTCCGATAATTTCTTTGGCGGCGAGTTTCCCAGCGCCATTGTCATCCTTTGGCGGCTCGAAGATCTCCTAGGAAACGCCCTAAATCAAGCTCGCAGTGACGACGACCAGGCGCTGGCAAGGATAACGGCTGAGTTGGAACAATTTATTGCTGCACTGCAGACCCTGCGACAGTGCTACAGTGGTGTACTCGTTGTCTCTACTCCACCATACCCCTCATTGCCGAGTTTCGACACTACCATCCCGGGACAGTCTACGACGGGCGTATTGCTGCATGCAGAGTTGCTCGCTCGCGTGATTCGCGGGCTAGGCTCGATCGAGGGGCTGTGTTTACTGGACCTTAACAGTGTAGCAAATCAGATAGGCCTCGAATCCGGGCGCGATATTCGCAAGTGGTATCTCTACAAGCAGCCCTACAGCGAAATTATGTGGCACGCGATCGGCGACCAACTAAGCAGGGTCATTAAATCTCGGAATATCAGCCCGAAGAAAGTGATTGTGCTCGATTGTGACAATACCCTCTGGGGGGGGATTGTAGGTGAGGATGGAATTGCAGGTATTGATCTTGGTCAAGACTTTCCCGGCAGCGCCTTTGTTGATTTTCAGAACCAGCTACTAGAGTTAGAACGTCAAGGCGTGCTGCTCGCGGTAGCCAGTAAAAATAACCCTGAAGACGTCTATGAAGTATTCGACCAACACGACGCCATGGTGTTGAGGAGGGAAAATATCTGCATTTTCGAGGTACATTGGCGCTCCAAGTCTGAAAGTATTGCCAGTATTGCAGAGGCCCTCAATCTTGGCATCGATAGTTTCGTATTTATCGACGACAACCCAAAAGAGCTAGCAGAGGTAGCAGCAATACATCCTCAAGTAATTTGTCTTCAGGCGCCAGAGGAGCCGGCTTACTTGACAGCCGTGCTGACCAACAATGCACTGTTTGACACAGCAGAGATCACCGATGAAGATTTGGCAAGGTCGAAGATGGTCCGAGCAGAACTAAATCGCAAAGAACACACCGCGGGAGTCAGCCGCGAAGATTTTCTTGACTCCCTTGAGCTTCGGGTCACAGCATTTCCTGCACAGCCCCAGCACTATGCCCGAGTCGTTCAGTTGATCAATAAAACGAATCAATTTAACCTCACTACTGTGCGCCGAAATCGGGACGAGTTTGATGCCCTGGTAGCTGACCCGAACTGGCGTATCCACTGCATCGAAGTCGAAGATCGTTTCGGTAGCTATGGCTTAGTCGGCGTTGCCATTTTACAGCGGCTTGACGAACAGCACTTCTTCCTAGACACATTCCTGATGAGCTGCCGTGTACTCGGCCGAGATGTCGAAACCGCGTTTCTCGATGTGCTGGTTGATCGGAGTATTGCCGAAGGCGCTAGTTTTCTGGTAGGGGAGTATCGTCCCAGCCGTAAGAATGCATTGGTAAAAAATTTGCTATGTGACCACGGCTTTGAGGCCAGTGGCGATAGATGGCAAGTGGGTGCCGCACGGGTGAAAAAACCATCTCCCTTTATCACTGTTGTGCGGATCGAAGATGATTAACTATAACTTCGACAGCACCACGTTCTTTTTTAATCTATTTGCCCTCTCTATTCTGCTGCTACCCCTATATGCCCTGCTCCGCCCAGCTTGGGCGCGACGAGCGCTATTCAGCTTGGCCGGCGCCTACTTATTGTTTCTGATAGCGCCGCGCCTGATGGTGTTTTATGTGGCAATGTGGGTGGTGGTTGCCGGCATGCAGCGGATTATCTTTTTTACTGCTGAACGTCGCTTTGGACTGCAGTTTTTTTGGGCTATTCTACTATGCGTGCTGACACCAATGGTGAGTTGGAAAATTTTTGGCCAGCCCTTCGAAATACAATTTACCATACTTACCAATCGCGTCATCGAGTTGATTTCTTTGCCCCTATGGGAAATCGATATGGCACGGGAAGTTGTCATTCCCATAGGTTTATCTTTTGCGACATTCCGCGCCCTAGATCTACTAATAAAGACATTTATTGGCCGTCTTGGCCTGCTATCTTTTGACCGCGTACTTTTTTACGGTTTGTTCCCTCCAGTGCTGATGGTTGGGCCAATCATTGAATATGAAGAAGTGCAAAAACAATCCGATAGTAAAGCAAATCTTAGCGCAGAGGGCATGCTGTATGGCCTGTTCCGAGTAGCCTTTGGCTTGATAAAAGTCTTAGTGCTGGCATTTGCTTTGGCGGGCAGTGCAGCTGTGTTCAGTAATTATGGTGAATCCGAATTATATACAGTTTGGCTTGGGCTGTTTGTATACACGTGGTTTTTCTACCTTAATTTTTCTGGCTATTCCGATATCGCCATTGGTTTTTCACGCATCTTCGGCTTCCAATTGAAGGAGAACTTTAACAATCCCTATTTCAGTAAGAATATTGCCGAATTCTGGAATTCATGGCATATGAGTCTATCGCGCTTTGCACAGCGCAATGTTTTCGTTCCGATGGGCGGCTTTCGATCAAAGACACAATTTCTCGCTATCTATCTCACCATGATGACAATAGCGTTATGGCACGATATCACCTTAGCGATGTTTGCTTTCGGCACTTACCACGCTTTTGGCTTGATAGTGCACCGTACCCTGAGTGAGCGCAAAATTAACATATTGCCTCAGGGGACAGCTGCCAACGCGCTTCGAGTCTTAGTGACCTATTTATTCGTCACGCTCAGTTTTCCGTTGTTAGTAATGCCGCTTGATCGCGCCCTAGAATTTTATCCTTCATTAGTCGGCATAGGGAGTGCCTGGTGAGAGTCGAAGATATTGTCAGGTGGATTCTTGGAACACCCCGACAAAGTTGGGGATCGGTGTTTCGCGTTCTCACCTGGACCGTGCTGTTTGTCATATTAGCGGGGCAATTCACGCCGAAGAGGGCTCCACAAGCTGATGACTTTTTACCCACGCGTCCTGGCGTATTCGAAATGTTCTTAAAAAATGGGCAGCTCAGAGAAGAACCCCCTGAATTTGAGGGAGGAGAGCAGGTGCTCAATATGGCGTGGATAGCAGGATCTACCACGTTTAACCTGCTGGCTTTTTATGATCGAGACGACAAGTATTTTCTGCCTATTAGAACCGCAGACTTGCTCATGGAAAACCACGATCGCAAGGTAAATCTTTATTCCTATAATCAAACGTCTCAACGTTTACTTGACACTTATACCGTGTTGCTTGAGGCAGTTTCGCGTAATCCCGATATCATCGTAGTAACTTTAAACCCCGCCTGGCTATACAATAGTCACAGTATTTTCAGTAGGCAAAACGTATTCAATGCTCGCTCAGATCTGTTATTCACCAGCGCAAGCTGGCTACTGTGGATCGGTGTCACTACGCCCTCTTCGCACTTTTTCACACATCTCGGCAAGCACGTGCCTGTGGTGATACCTCCAAAGGACTATCAAAAGGCTATTAGTCGCCGACCGCAGCAGTTTTTTGGCTCAGCAAAACAACCGACTAAGGCGCATTCCGGGGAAAGTACCGTCTGCAGCCTTGAGACTCCACTTTGCTTTTGGCTAAATCAAGCGGCTAGTCATAAGAGTCAACCGGAAAGTCATGGTGAGACCGAGGCAGGCTCAACCCTAGAGGAATTGCGCATTCTAGTGAACGTCCTTGAGCGCGCCAATACAGTGCCAGAGTCCTTCGCTGCGACCACACTTCAAGCCATCGATAAGCTAGTTGCCGAAAGTGGAGTGCCCGTTTTTTTTTATCTAGCGCCGGTATCCCCACGAATCACTGAATTCCCTGCCGCTGCAGATGGACTAGAGCGTGTAGCCATCGCCGTTGACAACTTGGAGCAGAACAAGAGTGGCAGCAACATGGTATTCCTTGCTCGCATTCCACAAGCTAGAGTAGATTCAATCGCTTTTGGTGGTGATCTTATTCATGTTGAAGAATTCGGGGACTTGGACCGATATCTTGCAGAGGAAATTAACAAATTTTTAAGGACGCAACAGTGACACAAGTCGCGCTATGGCATGCTATCACCCTCACGATGTTTGCTTTAAGCGCTTACTATGTCGTCGTCCTGATACCGCATCGCTTCCTCACCTTTTACTCCTCACTATCAGGTATTGGGAGCAGGCATTGAAGCTTGAAAAATTTATTGAACGGCTGTTACGCGGGCCTGTGAGTTGGTTGGCGCTGATAAGGGTATTGGCATGGGGACTGATAGTTACGGTTGTTATTGGTCAGATTTTGCCCGAACCCGTCTACCGGAACAGCAAAGCCCTGTTTGATCGACCCGATAGCGTTAGCATGCTGCTTGATAACGACCAGTTGGAACACAAATCCGTAAAGTTTGAAGGTGAAAAAAAACTGCGGCTAGCCTGGATCGGTGGATCTTCCGTGACCAATATGTTTGCCAAGCCAGGCGATAGATTTTTGCCGATAAAAACCGCCGACCGCCTGGCTGAAATCCGCAATGTCGAAGTCAATGGATACTATTACACGCAGCAAGCCCAGCGATTTATCGATGTGTACACCCTTTTACTTGATGCGCTTCAGCGAAATCCGGATGTAATCGTTATTACTCTCAATCCATTTTGGATTTATAGCAATCATGCGATTTTTCGCAGCTTGACGGTCATAGAGAATCGTTCAGACCTCTGGTTCAGCACTGCCGACTGGCCGCTATGGCTAGCCGTGACCTCTCCTTCCTCCCATTTTTTGACGCACGTTGGCGGCAGTGTGCCTTTGTTTATGCCGCCGAGAAAGTTTCGTCGAGGCGTAACCACCGGTCAAAATTGGCTGTTTGGTAAGCCATCGTCGCAAGCTAACGCAGAGATAACGGGTGAAAATTTTTATAATTTTGACGGTCCCTTAGCTTTTTGGTTAAACCAAACCACCACGCGATTTGATGGCCCCCGACCCAATCAGGAACATGATCCAATGTGGGGACGGCGGCAGTTTCAAGCTGATATCCTTGAGCGCGCGAATACGTCTGCCAATAGCTTTGGTGCCGTTACATTTCGTAAAATTGATAAATTACTAGCCAACAGCGGTGTGCCGGTATTATTCTATATCGCACCGTTGTCGCCTCTGATCGAAGAAGACATTCCCGCAGCGCGGGGTTATGAAAGGGTTGCTAACGCTGTTGTAGCACAAGAAAAAAATAAAGGTGCTAACAATATGAGATTTGTAACGCAAATTCCGCAGCCGGTATTGGATACTCTGCATCACTATGACCTGATCCATGTGAGCGATTATGGCGACCTTGGTCAATATTTAGCGGAACAGATAGACACTTTGCTGAGGGCGCAACAATGAATCCATATGTAGGTGAAATGATTCTGGGGATATTTCTGGCCGCCACTATTCTTTTGGTGAAGGTCAGCATCAGTTTCACCGCACCATTTATCTACCAAGGATTCTGATATGACCGACATTCCTAAGCTCTTAAGCGATAAAATGGCGTCTGGTGAGATAACAACCCTCATCGCTGAAATCCTTGAACTCAACCCCCTGCACCGGCGTTTTTTGGAAGCGGCTATCACCAACATTCGTGATAAAGAGATGGTTGATCTCGGGAAATATCTTGAGTTTTGTATTGCCTGTGGTCACGACATGCATTACGTGGC
Organism: Haliea sp.; assembly: GCA_002862465.1. Taxonomy (GTDB): domain Bacteria; phylum Pseudomonadota; class Gammaproteobacteria; order Pseudomonadales; family Halieaceae; genus Marimicrobium. The sequence goes on along the minus strand of PKDD01000155.1, from coordinate 9,125 downwards.
GGACTGCTACATGACCATTGTCGAGGATACTCTTAACGAGCAAATGTACTTCATACGCCACGGCAATTATCGCCATAGCAGCTTTGCCGAGGTTGCGGATGCGGTCTATTTCAATCGAGACTACATGAATAAATACATGTATGGCCTCGCGATTACGTCGTTTCTGTGGCCAAACCACATCGCCATGTCGCGTTTTTTCCAACAGACATTTCCCATCGAAAAAACAGGCCGCTATCTGGAGGTTGGTCCAGGCCATGGCTACTACAGTATGACCGCACTTGATATCGGGTCACTGGACAGCATAATTGGGGTAGATATTTCCGAAGCCAGTCTAAATCAAACTCGGGCAGTACTAGACCACTTCCACCCCAATGATTCTTGCCAAATTGACCTAATGCACATGGATTTTCTTGACGCCAAAGAACTAGAGACGAATAGCTTCGATATATTGGTGATGGGCGAGGTGCTCGAACATGTAGAACAACCACAGCTGTTTTTAGAACGCCTGGCAAATCTAGCCGCCAGCGATGCACATATCTACGTCACCACCTGTATAAATGCCCCCGCTATTGATCACATATACCTCTGGCGCAACATAGAAGAGCTTGAAGTGATGATCGCCGCAGCGGGCCTAACGATACGAGAAAAACTCTATCTACCCTATGATGGGAAAACGCTGGAGGAATCGCTAGATCAAAATCTAGCGATTAACGTCGCCTATGTCCTCGGTGTTGCGTGATGTTGAATGAGATTTTAAGTTTTCATCACATAGGACTCGGCCTTCGAAGCGAGGAGCGAGCTATTTTTTTTCTTGAGGATACTGGTTATGAGATCGGAGATAAAATCTATGATCCGCTGCAGCTAGTCAACTTGCGCTTGTGCCGCCACAATAGCCAGCCAGACATTGAACTGGTACTGCCGGGCGAAAGCGACGGCCCACTGACACCGCTGCTAAAGCATTTCGATGAACTCATTTACCACATTTGCTACGAAATCGACGATCTCGATGAGGTGCTCGATCGCCTTGACGAAATTGGCCTGCGCGCGTTGCCGGTGACGGCGCCAAAACCCGCCATTTTATTCGGCGGCCGAATGGTGTCCTTCTATAAAGTACAGGGTTTTGGTTTAATTGAATTACTGGAAATGTGAATACTAGGATGGCAGCATGTTAATCCGCTGGCGCGATAGGTGTGCAGACGCTACCCTAAGACTACTGCTCTACCCTACTCTACCCAGAGCTACAATCCCTATCCTAGAAGCCCGATAGCACAGCCTGTGAATAGGCTGTCCTCCGAAACTAAATCAAGACACGGAATCTCTGCTTACCGTTGCTCGGGTTTATCAATGCAGTTCCTAACAGTCATAATTGCGGAGGCAGGAAGCGCAGTGTATGGTGCAGCAAAGGGAGTCTCTTTTAGTCCAAGTGACATAATAATAATTACTGCCAGCGTTCAGAGTACCTTCTCCTATTTTGAGACAAGTAAGCTGTGATATGCTTTTGGCAAGGATTTTCTGTAGGAGAAGCTGAGTCAGATTGCCACATTGATTCAGCCTCAACTTATTCTAATGTGAGTCAATTCATAGGGAGTTTAACATGAGCGAAATGCCGGAAAATTGGCGGTATATCATACCCTTGAGGGACGGATCCTTTACGCCTGGAAAAAAAGAAGTTTCGGATACCAGTAAACTGATTGATAAAATTGACATGAATGGTAAGACCGTCTTAGACATCGGTGCTTGGGATGGCCATTTTTCGTTGATCTCGATTCAAAAAGGTGCAAGGCAGGTTACGGCCCTAGACACCATGTCTAGGCCGACTATTCAGTTCATAAAAGACCACTATGAGTTGGATAACATGGAAATCCTAAAAGACTCTATTTATTCTTTCGACCCGCAGAAGCAGTACGATGTCGTGCTGTTTTTTGGTGTCTACTATCACCTGAGTGATCCAGTGCAGGCGTTAATAAACTGCTTCCGACTGTCTAAAGAGATTGTGGCCGTAGAAGGCGTCATGCATGCAGATGAACTGCCCACAATGCTGCTCCTCGATCCTTATGAGATCAACCCAATGGACGATAGCAACATATTCTCCCTTTCCACGGCCATGTTGAAAAAGCTTGGTAAATCCTATGGTTTTCGTGCCATCTTCGAAGAAGATAGTTCCACAGACCCCCGGTTTAAACTGAACGGCAGAGGAACCATAGTATTCAAACGTATAAGCGACGAGGAAAATGCTTATGCCGACTGGAGCTTTCCGATTGCTCCGCTGACACCCGTTCCCAGCAACCCGGATTAAAGCTAGAGTCCGGGAGTAGACGAACAGCGATGCCACGGACTAGCAGAACCACGCCGATACGGGCAGACACACTATAGGAAATAGCACACTTTCATTCACCAAATCGGGTAGACCACGCTAATCGCCAACGGTCATTTAATTTGGCCCGGCTAGGGCATGAGCAGAGCTCGATTAATTGCGGACAAGTGAGTAGGCCACCGCTGTTACTAGAGTAATTATCAAAAAGGTGTGCGTAACCAGCAGTTAAGCTTACTGGGTAGGACTCAAAAAATGGATACAGATTCAGAGTGGGAGCGCTGGGGCGCGAAAGACCCATATTTTGGCGTAAGAACCGAGGAGAGATTCCGCAAAGGTAATATGACTGCTGAAATCAAAAAAGAGTTTTTTGATTCGGGTAAATCACTTATCGACCATGTAATCGATCAGTCTAGGCGTCATCTCGATGCTAATTTTGAGCCGCAGAGAGCACTCGATTTTGGATGCGGGACCGGCAGGATGGTGATTCCTCTCTCTAGAATCTGTAAAGAGGCAGTCGGAGTTGATGTCTCCGAGTCGATGCTACGAGAGGCTGAAAACAATTGCCGTGAATTCTCTATAGAAAACGTTAGCTTGTACAAAGCAGATGATAACCTTTCGTGTGTAAGTGGACGGTTTGATTTTATACATTCTTATATTGTGTTTCAGCATATTCCTGCTGATCGTGGCCGACAGATATTCATCAATCTTATCGATCATCTGGACGATGGTGGGATTTGCGTGGTGCACTTTACCTATGCAAAAACAATTTTCTCAGATAATCATGGGGCACCACCGGCGACTCCAGTAATACTGACAGAATCTGCTGCTCGACAATTTTTAGATTATTTAATAAGTGTTTTTAAGCCGCGTATTGCCAGAACCAGCAACGGGTTAATCGAAGCAAATGATGGTGACCCCCAAATGCAGATGAACTCTTATGATATGAATGCGATTCTTTTCATAGTGCAGTCACTTGGCGTGGTGGATATGCACATAGAATATAAAGACCACGGCGGGGAGCTAGGCGCTATTTTATTTTTCCAAAAGCCTAAAATGTCATAGTGTATTCAAACAGGATATGGCGAACTCTACTCATCGACTTGGCTTTGGCCTGTCGCGCTGTCGTTCCGACCATGCTTGGGGTATAGCGAAAATATGAACTAGAGACATGCGCTGCCGAGGCAGGTAGCTAGCTTGACTCAAGTAGTGTCCTATACGCCTGCGTGGTTCCGCCATCGCGCCAGAATCCAAAGATTCCCGCAGTCGTCATACAGTCGTACAGGTAGACATCCTCCGGATTGATAAAGGGCGTTAGCCAAGCATCTTCAACAACGGCCTTGAAGTCAGAACCGATGCCCGTCCACTTACTCGAGGTATTTTCAACTCGATTCTGGATCGGCGTACCAAATATCTGCTGCAGCATTTGTTGTTGCTCTGACATATGAGCTATGAACACTTTATTGCGCTTAATGCCGCACCAGACGCTCTCGCCGTCTCCACTCACGTCAAACTGAAGCATTTGGCACAGGGACGGCGCTTCAGCGCCTAGGATTAGATTAGTTAGATACTCAGGATCGCCCTCGACTAGTGTCTCGAAACGCGCCGTGTTTAGCTGCAGTTGCTGAAGCAAACGAGACGCGATCTCACCACCTTCAAAAATACGAAACACCCTGTATCCGACTAAACTCTTCAGAATATCAGCAGGGGCTCGGACGGTAGTAATAAATAGGTCACGCTCGCCCCTACTCAGTGGCGCGAGGTCGCGCAGAGACTTATGACCTATTGCAAAAATTCGCGAAGGCTGACACGCAACTTTATAGGCGGCCTGCATACGAAAGTATCGATCTCTCGCGTCATTTGAATCAGCTGACCCGACAAATTTATGCAAAAATTGTTGCTCGAAACTACCGGGTACCACCGCAGACGCCATATAAAAATTTGCCTGGTGCGCAGCTGGCACACTATCCTGAGGGACAGGCACACAATTAACGTCTGTCACCAGAGACTTTTCCAAAGACGTGCCTCCGCACTTAGGAATGTGAATAAACAGGACCCTATCGAGAGACGCCATGCAGTCAAACAGAAATCCATAGCTCGAGTTATATTCTTGCTGGCTTAGGATATGTACCAATTCAGATTTCGCAGCGCGAATCCACTTTTTCAGTCTTAATGCGTCTATGAATCGTTGCCAACGACACATAAGCTGCTGCAACAGACGGGGCGGGGGGTCAGACTGCATAGCGTAGCAAGTTCCTAAAAGACCTGTGAACCGAGATCGAAATCCGACCCCAGACCGAGCAATTAAACATCAACGATAATACCTAGGTAGCCACGCTAGCATCGATCCGGCGCAATGCTAATTGGCGACCCCGACCTTGCGCCTCGTGCTCAGAACCACACGCATGGCAGCCTGCACTAAGGTTGTCTGCTTCCGCAAGACCGACGTCACACAAAGCAATGAAAATCATGCGACATTGTTCAGCGCACAGATGGCCTTCTCGTCACCTCTAAAGCATCATAATACTGCCGATGATCTTCAGCATAATAGGCCTCAACCTTATCCAAAAGGTCTTGATCCTCCATAAACGATCGTTTACTTACTTCAGCTATAGACTCAATGGTGCCGGCACGTTGTCTGGTTATACCTGAAACCTCACGTTGCTCAACACCGATACTTCGATTGCGATGCTGAATCTGCAGGGGCTGACCAGAACGCATTTCTAGGTCACTTTCAAGTGTGGCAAAATCTTCGAACGCATAGAGGCGATCATAGCGCATAGTTCGCAAATAATGTGATTGTGGGCGCCAGTGTGTATCCAGCTTTTCTGGAGGCTGAGTGGTTATGAAATCTATAAACTCTGCAAAGCTGACCCCTTCATCATAGTCCGGTTGGTCCCGGCCTTGGACGTTTGTCAAAACTTCACACGTGTGCCAGTGATTAGGAGGTTGCAGACGATTTACAACGAATTTTTCTCGGAAGGCGCTGAGCAAACGGTCAAAGGGGTCTCGCACAACTGAAAAACGAAAAAAGTCAGGGTCTTGGATGATTTTCATCGCATGATCGAGATCCAGGTCAATCAATAAAGCGCCAGTTCGAAAGACACCCGTTGCCCGATGCACATCTCCAGACAGTATCTCCTGCTTATGGGGGACATCGGAAAGTTCTACCATCAAGCGCTTAAGCGAAGTCGATCCACACTTTGCAATCGGACAAAATAACAACTTCTTGGACTCGGCCAAATAGACGCCAATATCAGGCCAACTGAGGCCATTAGGATGTCGAGGCTCAAATAAGTGTTCTAGGCTCATAGACGCTATTCTACCGCAAGTCTCGAAAAGTGGAACATTGAGGCAGCACTCACAACTCTAGTAGGAGGATTTCGCAGGGAATGGCTCCATGCGAGTGCAGGCGGTGCAGTATTGACAGGACGCGGTGAACAAACGAGGCCTCCACACAATTTCTCAAAAAAACCGCTCAAACAGCATTTTCGACCATTTTGTCAGGAAAAATTGTCTCTTCGCCGCATTCACTAAGAACGCCTCAAGCTTGGGGGCCACCGCCTCTACCGAAAAAGCTTCCTGCATTACCTGATAGGCATTGCGCCCCATCTCCAAATATCGCTGCTCATCCTCTTTCACCAGACGATAGCTTTGTTCATATGCGCGTTTAATCGACCCCCAGTTAACCTCATACATCAGTGCGCGATAGCAGCGCCGCTCATCATTAGGCCAGAATGTAGGCTTGGTATCTGATTCAATCACGAAAGCGTTGGCCTTTGTAACGTAATCTGCCATTGCAGTGTGATCTGGCGATACTGCTGGAATACCTTGTGCCATATACTCCATCAGGGGCAGACACTGGCCCTCACAATAAGACGTGTTAACCACATAGTTGGTTGCGGCGATCAGATTCGCATACTGCTCATCGTCGAGATAACCCTGAATGGCGATGACTCTGCATTGAAAGGGCGCAAGCTGCGAAAAGCGCTGCAACATGACGCCCAGAAACGTAGAGATATCGGTGTGAGTCATTTTCAAAATGAGGGTTGCGTCAGGGGTATCTTTAAAAGCCCAGCAAAAAGCAGATATCATGTCTTCCCAGTTCTTGCGCCCATCAGCCGGATTCAACACAGAGGTGTACACGACGCCCGCGCCTACTACACGACTTTTCCGTTGTGGTTCGTTAGATAGGTCTAGCTCTTCAGCGCCCAATATTGGCGCTGATTCTCCCGGACGATATACACTGATGCACCTTATACCCAATCCCAGCGTGCGATGGTCTCTTGCCCCTGTTGTTTGAGTTACAGTCAGTCCAGCAAATTGGATTGCGTCGACGAGATCTTCAAGATCATAGCTCAACGTGAATGTCTCAAGGTGGGCGCCCACGACAACCTCCCGAGACTGAGCGCCGAGAACCACTTTGATCTCCCGATCAACATTATCGCCGTGAGCCAGCATTTCGATCGCGACCTCTACCTTGCCGTGCACGGATTTCGGTAAAATTATCCAGGGAGCCGTTGTTCGAGACCACGCACCCCACTCCTCTGCGGCATAGAATCCGACCATCAGCTGCGTCCCGCTGAGGTTGTCTTTATTAAATTCGTAGCGCAGAGGCCTAGAATCCCAAACTACTGCACCTCCACCCTCACCATCACCGTCTCGAATGGGCGTAACTCGGTCGAAAGTAATATCAAACTTGTCACTATCAATGACCGTGCCGCTCACCTCGAGATTAAAGGGACCGCAGTTTACTTCAGCTAACGAGTGAGCGACGTTGGCGCTAGACGTGCTGCATACGGGAGCAGGCACTGTAGCAATAGGGTAGTGCTCCGAGATAGAGCGTCTTACGGTGTCCTCTGCATAAGTCGACAAGGTGAGCGCGTGACCTGCACGCTTCAGCGCGGATACCCAGTTTGAGGTTTCACTGCCATCCCAGGCTTCGTTTGGAATGGTGCTGAACTCCCAAGCAAAAACGCAAACAGTAGGGCAGCGCATCCCTAAAGGCGTTTCATCGGGTGGCGTAAAAGAGAGAAAGACACACTCTTTCTTTTCTGCTCGGTACTTATGATACAGAGCATCTACCTCGCTCATTGGATCTCTTACAACTACAACCGTTCCAACTTTCTCCATCGCCGGTAAATATTTCTTCCAAATAAAATAGTAGCTATATTCAGGCTTACCGATATCTTGTTCAATCGTATCAGCTGTCGTCTTTGAGTAAGTGAGCAGTATCATCTTTTATTGCGCACTAGGCCGGTTTTGCAATGTTTGGTCATGCTGCGTGGTATCTTTAACAATACCTTCTAATACGCGCTGAAGCCTAGGCGTCAGAACTCCAATAGAACAAAACTTGCGCAAACTCTCAATGGCGGCATCGCTCATTTGTGCGTATTTCTCTGGCCTCTCCTTCGCCACTTGATAACTTTTTTCATAGGCCGCTACGATAGATTCCCAGCTCGTGCGATACCACAGCGTTTGCAGTATTTGTCTGGGATCATGGGGCCAGTAAGTCGGCTCTATATCCGAGTCAACGACAAACGCATTATTCTCGCTAATATAGTCATCCATCGCTGTGTTCGCCGGACTAATAGCCGGCTTTCCTGCCGACATGAACTCCATAAGCGGGAGACATTGACCTTCACACTTTGACGTATTGACAACGTAGCTTGTCGCTCGAAACAGATTTTCAAAATCTGCATCATCTAGGAAGCCATGCACAATAATAATGCGGCATTTAAAAGGATGCAGTTGCGAGAACAGATTGAACACATCTTCAAGATAGGCCGGTAAATCATTGAAGGTGATTTTGAGAATCAAAATAGCGTCGGACCGAGAACCCAGCGCAAAACAAAACGCAGTGACAATACTTTTCCAGTCTTTGCGTCCGTCTGTTGGATTGAAAACGGAAGTATAGACTACGCCATTGAGGGAGACTTCAGCAGCCTCTCTAGATCCAACTTTCTTGGCCAATAGTTTAAACTTAGCAGGGGTCCGACGGACACTAAGAGACTTGAGACCAATACCCAGCGTGCGACGATCGGCAGAACCGGGAAGCACGGTTAAGTTTAGGCCACTAAACCGTAGGCAGTTCGTGGGTCTGCTCAAGGGAAAGTAGAGTTCGAACACATTGGGGCCAGGGCTTAACTGGATGCGGGTGGACAAGTTCCCTAAAGAGACGACGATTTTTCGGTTTGCATTGCTGCCATAGCCTAGTGCCTCTATCGTGATGGTGACATTGCCACTGACAGCGAAAGGAAGTAACAGCCAAGGAGAGTCAGTTCTGGACCACACGCCCCAAGGCTCTGGGGTGAAAAATCCAGACTGAAATACTTCTCCTCCACTTTGAAATGTGTAGTCTAATGCCTCTCCACTCCAAGACTTGCCTGTAAAACTCAAATCACCGGTGCTTGGCGACGCAGCTTTTGGCGTCACCGAATCAATCGACATATCGTAATCAAGGCTATCAATAACGGTGGCTGATAATTTGAGTTTTGTATTTTTCTGCAGCGGTGTTTTTTCCTCATTGCGGATGTACGCTAAGCCATCCCAAACCGGGGCGGGAATCGCTTCAATTATCAGCTGTTCATCCGTTGCCGCTCGGACAGCATTCAGAGAATAGCTTGAATGGGTAATGGCTCGACGGAGTTTGTTTAAGACGTAGCTCCAGTCATCACGCTGGTCTTCTCCCCATTGCTGATTGGGAATTGTACTGTACTCCCAGGCAAACACAGGGATAGTGGGACAGGCAATATCCATCGGCGTTTTATGAGGAGGAGTAAAAGATAGAAAGACCGCATCTTCTCCTTGAGCA
>PKDD01000166.1 GCA_002862465.1 Haliea sp. | reverse complement strand
GATTCGTCAGAGTTGCCGTTAGCTTGTCCGCAGCCCGAAGTAAAGCCAATGAGCGCGGTGAGTAAAAGTCCGAGAAGAGCATTTTTTTTATATGCAAGTGACATGTGTATCTCCTTTGAAAAAAGCCAATGTATTTCACAGCCAATGTGCCGAGCTAACACCGTTTGTGTGATACGATCCAAATCATAACTCAACGACACGCTAACACATTTAGCGTGAAAGGGAACCGCGGCAGCGGTGGTCGTCATCGGGAGAAGTTCAACCTCAGGAGATCAGACCTCCGCCCTACCCCATTGAAACGATATACGGAGGGGACGCATGACACCAGAGTAGATGTCGGTATTTGAGACGGCGTACTCATAGATTGTTGGGAGTAACTATGATCTTCCCGCAGATTGAGCGATATTACGAAGTGTTAATCCTTCCTCTACTTCATTTTAGCAAGCATAAACACAATATGATTTGAGCCGCTTAATGACCTAGTCGACATGCCCTTGGGGTCCGGATGGTAAAGTTTTCTTGGAGCAAGGAGGTACAAATTCAGCAGAGCTATGCTAAAAAGTAGTTGAGAGCACCAGCGTAAACAGGCGGACGTTTAAGCGACGCCGCAACCGCGTGTTATTGGGCATGCATTGCTAGGTAATAAAAAATCGTTCAGTTTAGCGTCTTTGCTTATACCAGGTCATACTATCCGCATTCCAGGTGCTGTCGTTCTTCTTGCACGTTCCTTTTAGAATCAGTACTTTATCCACTTTAACAAGCTTCATCTTGAGCTGACCGTCACCGAGATGCGGATTTAATTCGTGGTTGTAATTTAAAGTAAGGGTATTACCGGCAAGTTGTCCTATCCCCTGGAAGATAGATTGTCCGTGGTCTTCATTCCAATATGTTCCCGTCACCTTGACTTCTGACCCATCTTTGTTAGCAGCAATGACTATTGATGAGGGCTCACGCAGGTAAACGTCTGTCCAGACACCTGTGAGCTTAGTATCTGTAAGCGGCTCGCTCTCCACCTCAGAACCCGAAACGGCAAAGGCCCCACTCGCAACACCTGCGGCGACAGCAGCGGCCGTTCCGGCTATAAAGTTTCTTCTGTCCACTTGCAGACCTCTTTTTCTCATTTTTATAAATCAAACCAACCTCACCGCAGGCAAAATATCAAAGAACTTTATGCATAGCCAGGTTATCCATATAGGGACTTGAAGGCTCGAAAGATTGTGGCGCCTGTGCGTCGCCAGACCATGCGGGACCGTTTTTCAAGAGCCACTTTTTCTGCCTGCTCTGCACTCGCAACAATCCAGACACCTGCCGGACCGTCAACCTAGCTAGAATTTGCATTGTTTCGACCGCTGAGTCGTTATTCGCAATCTCTGCTGTGATCTGAACTGCTGTTTTTCTCGTAATATTAATTAATTCTAAATCTTGGAGAAAGAATATGCTGATTAAATACAAAATTGGGGTGTTGTGCGCCTGCTTGTTGGCCGGTGCCGCACAAGCCAGCGATACCGGCGCGATCAACAAGGTGAAGACAGGGATTCTGCCGTCAGGCGACTTCTTCAGCATTTACGAGGCGTCTTGTCCGCAGAACACAGCGGTCAGCATTGCCAGTACAGACCGACGGCGGCGCTGGTGCGCTGATGCTGACGGTCAATTGCGTTGTTTTCGAGCGGCTAACGAGGCGACTCGCTACGCATGTTCAGAAATAGTCCTGGCTGGCAACACTGGCAGTCGTGGACGGTCTCTCGCTCAGTAATCCGACAGGAACGTTATCTCCCGCCAAGGTAGGTGGCACTCGGCAGATTAAGCAGTCATTGTGTTTCGGGCTTCAAATCTCACCAAACGCGGCCCTGTGAGCCGCGAAGACCGTGGGAGACATTGCTAGATTGTTCAAACTTGATCGCTGACACCAAGTGGCGCACTAGGGCAAGTCAGTACCTGAAGCGCAAGTAGATAAGAGTATTTGCCTTCAATTATGTCTTCTCCTGCTGTTTTTGTAGCCATTCTTCAGGTATGCGCCGCACATTAGAAAAGGCTATTAAGCCGCGTCGCCACGCACCGCTTAACGTAGATCACCATCCCACCACATGTGGCCGCTCTAACTTAATACCTGCAGCCTTTGGGAGGCGTCCACCCCGCCGCTATCCATGTGCGGAGCCACTAAGCACCGTGCCCTTCGATTGCCTGACCCAGCGGTTCTAGCGGTTCCGACAGATAAACTTTTTGAGATCAGAGAAATATAAGCGCAACTTTCAAGCTACCAGCCTTTTCCAGACTGCCGCCCCACTGGCTTTTAGATTCAGATAATGTTGAATTCTAAATAAGTACCTTCCGCAGGGCAGCAGCGCTGCGTCACTGATGATATCGGGTGTGAATTGGTAGCGTTTGTCTGTGAGCATCCAGCGATTTTGCCAGTAACGGAGACTTTACTTAGGAATATCTCACTACCCCATTTATCTCGCTTATACTTCAGTTTATAGTGCCCATATAGTCATGGAGGAACTGAAAGAACATGGAAGGAGCAATTCCATCCACCCATAGAGAGTATCGTAAATGACTGACTTCCCTCACTTGAAACGCCGCTCATTGATAAAAGCCTTGGCAGGAACCACCTTGATTCCGCTGTTGGGCAGCAACCTCATCGCCTGCTCAGGCAGTTCAAATGGCTCGGACAATTCCGACCCCGCTCTGAGCGTACCGGCAGACTTTCTGCATGGCGTTGCGTCTGGCGATCCGCTGACTGATCGTGTCATCATCTGGACGCGGGTAACACCCCAGTCCGAAGGCCAAGTTCGAATCGAGTGGGAGGTGGCCAGTGATCCGGCCTTCACCACCGTCATTGTGGAGGGCAGCGGGGCCACTTCGGCTGCCGTCGACTACACCGTCAAGGTGGATGTCGAAGGACTGGAGCCCGGTACGCTTTATTACTATCGGTTTAGAACCGACGGCAAGACCTCTGAGGCGGGCAAAACTCGAACTCTCCCAGAAGGTTCAACACTGAAAGCCTCGTTTGTCGTAATATCATGCTCAAATTATCCTGCCGGATATTTCAATGTGTACCGAGAGATAGCCAACCAAGAAGTAGATGCCGTTATACATCTTGGTGATTATCTTTATGAGTATGGTCCCGAAGGGTATGCCAGCGATCGGGCCGAGGAATTGGGCCGTGGCGTCGAACCAAAAAACGAGCTGCTGTCTCTCAGTGATTACCGCAAACGTTATGCACAGTACCGCAGTGATGCAGATTTGCAAGCTGCGCACGCAGCTCACCCGTTTTTTATCGTGTGGGACGACCATGAAGTAGCAAATGACGGCTGGTCCGATGGCGCAGAGAATCACGACCCCGATACTGAGGGAGATTACTCTGAGCGCAAAATGATGGCTATACAAGCCTGGTACGAATGGCTGCCTGTGCGACCACCCACCAACATGAAAGATATAATCTACCGTCGTTTCAGCTGGGGCACCCTGCTCGACCTGTTGATGCTGGACACACGTGTCATTGGTCGCGATCAGCAGTTCACATACGACGACTTCGCCACTGACGGCATCATCGACGTCAATAAGGCACGCGCGGGCTTTAACGACAGCAGCCGCACTCTGTTGGGCTCCGAGCAGCTCGAGTGGCTGCGGGGCCAGCTGAGTCAGAGCAGCGCACAATGGGTGGTGCTCGGGCAACAGGTGCTAGCTGGCCGTTACAGCGTGCCCGCTTCCCTCATTGAGGCATTGGATCCAAATCTCACAGACGAAATTAACTTAGACAAGGGTGTCGCTGCCTTACTAGCCGCCGTGGGCGCGAAATCCACGCCACCGTCTGAGCGGACCCCTGAACAGCAAGCTCTAGTGGATTCGGCTGTGCCTTACAATCTTGATGCCTGGGATGGTTACGGGTTTGAGCGAGATCAGCTGTTGAACTTCGCCACACAATTGGGTTCCAAACTCGTTGTGTTGGCTGGTGACACGCACAATGCTTGGACTTCTCAACTGACGACCACCGATGGAAATATTGCCGGGGTCGAGTTTGGCTGTACCAGTGTTAGCTCACCAGGGTTTGACGGAGCAGGTCTGCTGGGTCCGGAAAATGCAGCCCTGTTTAGCCCGCTGGTGGTAGGCTTAATTGATGGCCTTAAATATGCAAACTTGGTCGGCCGGGGTTACCTCTCCATCCAGTTCTCGCCGGAAGATGTTGTCGCCACACACCGTTTTATCACTACGGTAGAATCCAAAGATTACGCCGAGGATCAATCGGCATCAGTTTCATTCACGGTGCAAAGAGAGAATTTACTGTTGACCTAATGCCAGTCTCACCGGCGACCCTGTTACTGGCAACAAGCCGTGGTCGCTGGATTTATATGGCGAACTTAACCCCGCAATATAAGGACAAGCCTCAAACTACAATTCTCATCGATTTGACACTACTTGATCTGGCTGACTATGCTTTAAGCACAGCATAGATCACCACTACCGCAAACAGCGCAATTATGATCATATTGACCGCATTGTCATTGTCCACTTTCCGAGTGGCAAGGGCCTGTGACCTTAGCTGATCGATATACAAGCTAGCGTCGCCCTTAGTCTTTACTTTTTCGGGCTCTCCCCCAAGGTCTTCAATGTATGCCAGCTGTTTTCTGCTAGGCTCATCGTCCCCTTCCATTTGGGACATATGCCTAAGATAAGTTTGTTCCGGTATCTTATTGTTGTCATACGTAGCAGCCAAATCTCTGTATAACGATATACATGCCAAAGCATCCGGCAATGCGCGATGCTGATTATCATTATTGGCGAGAACGAGTTCTGTGAGTTTATAGCTATTTACATTTTTAAGTCGCTGCTTTGCAACTTCGTAAGTACAGATAAAACTTATGTCTGGTTCGTTTTCTTCGCCAGCGTTCAAAGCTTTAATGAAGCTAGCTTCAAATTTCGCATTGTGAGCAAAAAAAATTGTTGAATCCCCGCACCAGTCCATAAGCTTTTTCCATACTGCTATCGGCGTTTCAGCATCCTTTACCATCTCATCTGTAATGCCGGTCAACTTTTCAATGTCAGCTGGTATCTTCATACAGGGACTGGCAAGCTCAGAAAATGTCTCCGTAACCACACCCGCTTCATTAAACTTGGCAGCCCCAAACTCAATAATTTCGGACGTTTCACAGTCAAAACCGGTCGTTTCGATATCTAATGCTATAAATTCTTTCACCATTTTATCCCCGTATCTTCAAAGCAGCCGCCGTGACCCGACGCAACGGAATCAATTGTCGATGCATCTGAGACGACTAAAGCTTGAGGCGACACAAACAACTCAAAAAAAGACGGCTATTGAAGCAAACACGCCTCATACTGCAGTATGCCCACAGTGTGGCGAAGCGCATTGCACCTCCAAGCTTCGCCTGATTGCTGATGTAAAAAGCATAATCTAGTTGTACTTTGCAGAAATAGAGGGAAAACCCTCATTCTACTGGTGCAAACCCAAACCTTAGCCCGTCTCAGTCGACCTTTAACGCATTTAACGCCAGAATAAATTCCAACCCTGTACGGACAATGTCCGACTCTCCGCAGAGAATAAAACTTACATTAGTGACTATGAGGTCCTCTAGCGGCGCCTGAGCAACTGCGATTCCGTGACGGAGTAAGGCTATCTGTTTGACACAAGCTACGGCAAGCAAACGCACGCAATGCGCAGACTGTAAGAACTAAAAGAAAAAAAGAGCTGTTTTAAACGGATGTATTATCGAGCCAGAGTCCCGCGCGATAGGATGTGCTTTCCTTCGAAGACGCCAATTTTATTGGCGGAGATCTGGTGTGACTTGCTAACCATAAAGCCAGGTCAAAGTAACTGTTAAATGCATGTGCGATTGCTATCCCGACACAGGATTAAGCGCGGCTACCAGGTCTATATTCATCATATCGCGGGAATAGTTTTTGGTATCGTAAGACTCCAGCTCGCGCATCTCGATATCAACAGAGGCAAATATCCGAACAAATTTACAATCGTTACCAAAAGCGGCGATACTGCGTTCAGCTGCACTAAGGAAATCATGCCTGCTGAGACTCAGACGATTTAGATAGCTCAGTGATCAAGATGGGGCTGGCTTTCTGATCTTTTCCTATAGCGGCCAATGGCTGATTATCAGGGGTGCGCTATTGAATTGAAGGTGGGCACCAAGTCGGGATATAGTTGTATGATGAAAACATTTACTGTCGTAATGCTTGCAACCGCCTTTTCAGTTTCGCAATGCGTGACGGCAGCGGACGGCACTAAGACTAATGCCGACTACGATTTGACCATTGTAGTGCATACTAATGCCCATGAAGGACCCGTCTTTGTGCCGTCGCAGGGACGTCTCTACTTTACAACCAAGCCTGACTTTGCGGCCTCAGATACGCATATTGCTATTAACTATTTGGATATCGCTACCGATAAAGTAGTGGGTTTTCAATCGCACTCGAATATGGCCAACGGCATGTGGCTCAGTCGTGATGGGCAATCACTCCTCGTGGCTGAACAAGGTACTTTAGTTCGCCCAGCCGCAATTAGTCGGATTGCGTTGGCGGACGGTAAGCGTGAGGTGGTGGTTGATGAGTATCAGGGAAAACCATTCAACTCACCAAATAAGGTTATCGAGTCCAACGCGGGGTGGATATACTTCAGCGATCCCGACTACGGGTATAATCAAGGCTTTAAGCCCGCCCCTTTGCTTCCAATGGCAGTTTATGCGCATGATTCGCAGAGCGGAACAACCGTTCGCTTAAGCACCTCGTTTACTATGCCACATGGCCTGGCGCTATCACCAGACGAAAATACGCTCTATGTGGGCGACACCGCCGCAATTGACGGCAAAAGCGCGTATAACCCTAGTGCTACACATGGAATATCTGTTGCCAAATTGTTCACACCTGATGACCTTGGAATGATCCAATCACTATTACAGATTCCCGTAGGCATTCCAGATGGTATCGTAACGTCACCAAATGGTGATCTTTTCGTCGCAGCCGGCGATGGTGTAAGGCACTATTCCAACAGGGGTGAATTTCTCGGTCTAATGGAGATTGAGAATGGCGCTGTAAATCTGACTTTAGTGGATGGACTTTTATACATTACCGCCGACACAGCAATCTATCGCGCTAAAGCGCATTAATCAATTTCAGCTGACATTGGTCGAAACGTTAGTAGTAACCCAAATTCTTGAGGCCTGCGCAGATTGCCAAGGTGTCTGAACTGTTCTGATGCGCACACATTTCCACACGGGCCGTCACCCTGTCATCCTCATATTTTCTGACGATCGCTTCAGCCGCAGGAGTTTCAGTGTCAATGCGTTTTCGACGCTCACTCTCGTAGGCCCTTGCGATTACAAAAACATCGCGGAATTCGCAAAAACAAGTTAGCGTAACCCTAGATTCATTTTCATTACAGTTCAATGCGACTTAAAGGAGCTTGGGAGTGAAACATGTATATAAAGTCTCAGGGATTCAATGCGGCGCTTGCAATGAAAAGGTTGAAAAAGCCCTCAAGGTTCTCGACACGGTGGTCGATGCAAACGTTGAGTTATCCGACGGTACGACCACGGTTGAAATGACCTCCCATGTCACTCTGGAAGCACTGCAGAAGGCGCTAACGGATACGAATCCAAGGTACCGGTTATACCTTTCTGACAAGGCCGCTGAGCACTATGAAACTAATCCCTCTGAGCCTGTAGCCAAAGGAACGGCATTTATTTCTGTCCAATGCACTGCGAAGGCGAAAAGACCTATATAGACGCTATCAACTACCCCGTCTGCGGTATGGATTTGCTGCAGCACTGAGTTGGGCACTGACAAGTTAACTCCTCGAGAACCAGAAATTCTAGTCACTGACTTCAGGTAACTGGCCTTCTCCATCCGCCAAACGCATTGGCTCGAAATAACGATAATGCTGATTCCTGAAAAGCTATCTGCTTAGATTTAATAAATTAGCCATTGCCACATTAAGAAATACAAATCGTTAAGCATGCCTGATCTACTTAAGCCCCTGCATCCTGCTCTCTCACAATTGGCCACCGTGAGATCGTTAGACGCCTTCTAGAAGCACAACTTTGTCATCTTAGTCGAGTCGTATGATTGCGTAGGGAAATCATATGTGGAGTGACAACCTACTCCACATATTCTGCACTCGGCTATAGCTCTCCTTTCAATTTCCCGCTAACCTGTGTCTCAGTAAACTCAAAACGAAGGAAGATACCTATGATTAATCACGTAATGATTGGCTCAAGTGACATTGAAAGATCCAGGGCATTCTATACGGCTGTGCTTGGTGTGCTTGGTGCTGGTGCACCCTTCGATCATCTAAACGCCACCGGGCAAACACGTCTTTTTTTCATGCACGACGGTTCAATACTCTGCATCACTCAGCCAATAGATGGCGGAGTTCCAACGGTGGCCAATGGTTCCACGATTGGATTCACTTGCGATTCACCGGAGCAAATTCAGGCGTTCCACGACGTCGCCATCGCAAATGGTGGGACCAATATAGAAGAACCACCCGGCGCACGTGAAAGTGATATGGGTGATGTGTACTTGTGCTATTTTCTTGATCCGGATGGGCACAAAATATGCGGATTCCATAGGCCGAGTTAATGGAATATCTTGCACCTACTGCCTGGCTAGGTTCACCATTTCAAGACTGGGTGGGCATAGCAAAAACCCGATGTGCCGTGTCGGATAAGTGCGACGGAAATCAGGGGTCAGAAATCTGGCAGGCACCTTTATAAAAAAATACGCTCGTCGGCCATGTCAGAGGTGGTTCAGGATTGCCGCAGTTTCCTTGCGGTAATTCTGATACCAGAAAATAATTGAGGCTGTGGCCGTTTCTTTGACGCTGTGCATTCCCGAAATCCGACACTGGAACGCGACCCAGCATTTCCTATACTATCCATTACTCATCTACTAATGGTCAGGAATATATATGCCGCAAATAATTGCACCCATAAAAGAATTCACCATCCAGATTCCCGACGCAGAGATCGAGGACCTTAAACGCCGCCTGGCGTTCACGCGCTGGCCTGATCAAATACCAGGAACTGATTGGCGCTACGGTGCGAAGACCGAATACATCCGGTCTCTTTGTGACTATTGGTGCAACGAATATGATTGGCGGAAACATGAGGCACGGCTGAATCGGTTCCCTCAGTTTAAGACGGAAATAGCGGGGACTGATCTTCATTTCGTGCATGTGAAGTCAAAGCATGCAGACGCAACGCCACTGCTGATTAGTCACGGTTGGCCAGGGAGCATTGTAGAATTTGTGCACATCATTGACCCTCTCGTAAACCCCGAGGCACATGGTGGAACCGCAGATAATGCTTTCCATGTTGTATGCCCGTCACTACCGGGCTACGGCTTTTCCGGCACTACGACTGCAGAACAGGTAGACACGCTGGCAATCGGTGAAGCGTTTGCCGAACTCATGGCGCGGCTAGGATACTCAAAGTACATAGCGCAGGGTGGCGACTGGGGTGCGCTTATCACTTCCACTATCGGTTGTATCGACGCGGAGCATCTTTACGGCATTCATCTCAATATGCCTTTTGGATTCCCCACGACCGCTGATCCCAACGAGGGTTTGTCTGCTTCGGAGATTGCTGATCTGGCAACTATGGCACACTTTGAGCAGATGGAAACCGGCTACCAAAAAATTCAGGGGACCAAGCCACAAACGCTTGGCGTAGGTCTCAATGATTCGCCGGCTGGGCTCTGCGCCTGGATTACAGAAAAATTCCATAGCTGGATGGACTGCGATGGCGACATCGAGTCGGTTCTCGATAAGGATGATCTGCTCACCAATATTTCTGTGTATTGGTTCACGCAAAGCATTTGCTCATCAACGCGCTTGTACTATGAGGTAACGCAGAACCCCAGACTAAAGTTTCTTGAAGCCCCCGTTGTTGTACCTACCGGAGTGGCACGCTTTCCAAAAGAGTTAATGTTATATCCGCGGCTTTGGTGCAACAATGTCTACAGTGATATTGTGCAGTGGAACACGTTCGAGAAAGGCGGGCATTTCGCGGCCATGGAGCGCCCCGCAGAATTTGTAGACGAGATTCGCACCTTCGGCGCCAGAGTTGTGCGTTGATGAGAGTCAGCATCGGCCTCCCCCTGCGCTTTTCCTATATAAGTTCCGCCTCCAATCCACAGAGTCACCCACTGCACGTGCTTTCACTGGCCCCAAGCTCAGAACGTCACCCGCGCTGTTTTTTTGCACAGGGCTGTTCAACTGCGCCACGCCGCGAAGATCAATTTCAAAGCCTACGTCAAGGACAAGCTGCCTCACCAGATTACTCATGTCGAAAACCAGTGACCGTGCAAACCAAATGGAATTGGAATAGGTGCATAAGCATAGGCCAATTCAGTGAATGATTGTGCATCAAGCACCACAAGCAAGGATCGGTTCCTTACAGCATCAAAGGCGAGACTCAATATCACTCCATCATCCTCCGTGCTTGCATCCGGATGCGCAACAAAGATAGGCTCACCGAAATAACAGTCGTCGCGATAGTATTTAATATCTTTTCGCTGCTCAACATCGACCTTAACCAAGCCATCGAAGAAATTATGGCTCCCCTCAGTCAATGCTGCATAGACATATCGATAATCTAAAGCAGCATAGGCGTCATTGATGCGCGGAAACTCTAAGGCAGAAGTCGTTAACTGTACTGTTGATATAGAATTTGATCGCAAGGCTATGGTATGCCGCTTTAAATATGCAGGGATAACTTGATAATCAGGATCACAAAGCAATTCAAACAAACCATCAGCGTAGCCGTCAATTCGATCGACGTCGCAACAGTCCAGCACAATGGTATCCCCATTTTCAATTGCATTGACTTGATGAAAGCACATGCTTTCCTCATGCAAAATGGCAGTTGACTCGCCCGTTTCTCGATCAATCAGAACAAACTGGGTTGGCGCACCCTCAGCCTTTGTCAACATTTCGGTAAATCCGCCACCGCTCATCAGTGCCTCAATATCAAATACCAATGGCGACTGAAATAAAATAATATAACGGTTCGTCACTGAAAAACTGTGCATGTAGAAAGGCAGTGATGACTCGTAAACTGCAATCACGTCTTGTTTACAGCTAACCGTATCAATCGTGTAGATGAAATAACGCGTCGTCGGACCAAACTGGATACCGACATTGACATAATGCTTACTTACTGGATCAACCACTAAATGCGCCAAGGTCAAATGTACATCTAGTTCACCCTGATAAGCGATATGCCCAGTGGTCTTGAGAGACTTTGGATCAAAAGAGCAATCGACTAAAGACTCTGTCATGGCGCTACCTTTGTCGGCGAATGGAAATACTGTGACGTTACCATCATCGTACTCTGGTGGCTTCGGTTCACCCAAAACCTGATGCTTATATGTATCAGATTGCAACATCTTACTTTTGAAGCCAACCTGACCTATATTAAAATAGAAACCCTTCAGCATACCTAAGCCCTGAAACCAATGATCAACATGCTGGCCATCCGACTCAAATACAGCGGGTCCAGTTGAAATAAAGGCACCATGCAGCCATTTAGGCACTTTCCCTTCAACGACAAGTGCATCAATCGAATGCGACTGTGCTTGCGACAAGAAGCCCAAACGCCATCCACCCATTTTTGTTAGTTGCTTCTCAATGTCTGTCATAACGATACCCCGTTCTCATTATTTTTATACAACTGACAGCCTACTCACGTCTTTCGATGCTTGCTTGCGCAATTTTCTAGAGCATTCAAAGTATAGACCAGGAAAAAGAGCTATAGAAAAAAACTGTACTCCAGTGTCTCAAGCCTGCGGGGGGGGGCAAAGCAAGACCGGCTCTCAAGCACTCTGCTGTCTATACTCACTACCCCTCATTATTTGGACACTTCTATCGGCGCTAACTCTGAGTCGATAAAAATTTGGCACGCCTTCGCGAAAACACACGATCTCCATAGCCTTCGCCACTGTTCAGCTATAACGTGACTAACTCAGAGTTATGGGCTCTAATCTAATTCTACTTTGATTCCAGCCCCTAGCTCGTTCAGCCGGTGCTGGAGTAGACTCAGCGTTATATGATCCGCTGCTTCAACGCCTATATAGTCATTTCCGGGGCATGCACCAACGGTAAAATTCAGGTTGCCTACCGCTCTGGCATTCTCGAGTTGGGGCCCAAGATCAAGACACTCCAGATAGTAATACGCCTTTGCGTTGGCACTATGATGCAATGCCCACCAGTCTATTACAGGGCAAAGATCTATTTTTTCATCCATATCAATCGGCTCGTCGTCTTCCCCATCAATCCATTCCTCGCGCCACCATCTCTCAGGATCACCCTCACCGTAAGTTATGCAAAAGTCACGGATGGTCATTTGCAGTAGCTGTTCTTCGGGATTGCCTAAGTTAAGCTGGTAGCCTTCAGCTGCAAAATTTTTACATGCATATAAAATCTCTTCGGGTTGCTTGGGAGCAATTAATAGAGGCTCATCGTAACTCTCGCAATAACGGAAAACCTTTTCATAGAAAGCGGGCAATACCAGTCCAGAGGCGGTTCCCAGCAGGAAGTGTCGGCGTGTAATAGGCATAAATAGTCTCCAACGCATTGATTAGTAAACAGCATCGAAGAGTCATTTTGAGTAGGGTCCCGATTGGTTGCCGGGTCGGCCACATCCCCTCGCGAGGTAACCACCTTGCCTGGGAGGCAGGTTGGCGAAGCGTAAGCTTACTCTTGATGTTCTAGACAGTATATCTAGACTGAACATAAAATCAAAGAAGGTTTTTTTAAGCCTGTCGTGATTTCAAGCATATACGTTAATCTGAGATACGGTCTTTGGATTTGCGTTTTTGCAACAATTGCTTAGGCACATCAATCACTAAGAAAATCAAGATTGAGCCAATGACCAGAGCCCCGCTCCAAAGCGTATGCGCAAACCAAACAAGAAATAGAAGTAGACGTGGTATCAGCACCATTAAGAATGCGATCACAGCGCTCACCAAGCTAATGAGCATTCCTGTGAAGGCAATAATTGCCCCATTATTGCCTCTTAGCTGTATGCCAGCTAGTGTCGCCGACGAAGACCTTGGCCTTATGAAATTAAATGTTCCCAGAGCATTCTTGTTCGACAGTGAAAGCCCCGACTTCGAAAGATTTATGTTGTTGCTACCGACACTCCATCGCCCCCTCACGACACTATTGGCGTTCTGCAGGCCAATAGTGAGACCCTTGTAAGTCTTTGAGATTCTCGCTCCATGTTTCGTATTGAACGTAATGCCTTTTGCAGGCGCAGAGGAAAGGTTGACTCCGCCCGTTCTTGACGCCCGGAGTCTGACGTCCGCAGTCTCCTCATTAAGTTCTATTCGTTTCTCACCCAGAATATCGGACATTTTCCACCCTCAGGCATAGTTTAATTGACTTGAGCAGTTTCTCGTGGCACTTGCGTAGAGCTTCTTAACACTGAAAGCCTAATCCTTCAAGCGTAAGCAACTGATAATCTGTTTTTTTGAAAAGACGTCTATACCGAGTGAGCAGATGAGAAGTAAATCTTGCAGGCTATGGGGCGTATAGCACCAGCTGTAGTTAGAGCTAGATCGACCGCGTTATCTTGCGAAGCAGTTGCGTAGCCCGGAAATCTAGACATGGTCTCGCATAAGTACAATAATTGTTTCGGCGACATGTTTCGCGGCAAGCTCAGGCAGTGAATGGATTTCCATCATGGATCTAGCTAAGCTCATTTATCTGTTCGGTTAGGCGTCGGTATAGAGAAAAAAGGACAACACCATGGAATTTAAAACAAGTCTCGCGCTAGCGCTAAGCCTCTTAGCCTTGACTGCGTGCAGTTCTGACTATACGCCGTTACCAGCGACCTTCGAGACTAGGGAAACCGCTTCCGCAAATAAAGAAGATCAGACAACAATGGTCACCGACGAAAACTATAGCCAGGCAGAGTCAGAAATCATTATAGCTGACTACATAAAGCGCATTGCAGCGGCTACCGGTACGAATGGTTTGGGTCAGTGGGAGCACTCTAGGGAAGGCGCTGACCCAAATGATCGCACAGTGATGCGTATCAATTTCGACACCGTTTACTCATTCCTTATCCTCGATCTTACGGAGCCCGCAACCCTGACGATGCCGGAAACGGATGGGCGCTATCAAAGTGCCTGGATAATCACGGATGAGCACTACAACCCAATGGCTTTTGTGGAGCCTGGCACCTATACCTTGACGCAAGAGAACGTTGGTCGTCGCTATGCGGTCGTTGTAGTGCGCACTCAGGTCAATGTAATGGACCCGGGTGATCTTGAGGTAGTGCATGCGCTTCAGAAGCAGTTGAAAATTGAGCAAACAGGTAGAGGCTCTTTTGTACCATCAAACAACTGGGATATAGAAGAAGTACTGGCAATGCGAGCGAGGTATCAGCAGACCGCCCGCGACGAGGGAATAACCTCAAAAGAAATGTTCGGCAAAAAGGGCGAGGTGCCCTTGACGGAACATAATGCGGGTACCGCAATGGGCTGGGGCGGGCTTACACCTGAGCGAGCTGTGTACCCAACTATTTACCCTGATAGCACTGCGTCCCAAACGCTCACACTGACAGATGTTCCCGCAGGCGCGTTCTGGTCAATTACCGTCTATGATTCTGACGGATATCCACAGGGCGAATCTTATAACATTAATAGCGCATTCGCCGTAGCCAATGCGGACAGCTCCTATACAATACACTTTGGTGGCGATAGCAATGCAATCAACTATATGGATATCTTCGAAGGCTGGAATATGACCCTGAGGATCTATGAGCCCACTGAAGCGTACTTCAACGGCGAGTGGGAGATGCCAGAACTCGAAGTGAGTGATTGAAAAACTGCATTTCTTGGTCAACGCTCAGGCAAGCTATGATGACAATCTGCTGCCGATGTTTTACCGGATCGAAGAAATTACTTGCTCGCCCCGGCGCACTAATAGATTAGCCAAACCATTGTGCGGACTGACACTTTGATGGCCACAGTCGTAAAGCGAGAAATAAAATCCCAATGCGTTAAGAAATGAGCTTTATTGCGCACAATACTTTACCGTCACACTGCGCGAAAAAACCAATCCAACCGCTGAGATAGTGCGCTTCAGGTGCTGAACTCAGTTGTTTACTCCCATAAGCACATTGAGTCTAGTGGTTGATAGAAACGCTATCGCCAGAATTTCTAGCCCCCGCCAGCCGCCGCAGGTTTAAACACTAGCTGCAGCGACTCCAGTTTATTTTCTGCGACATAGGGCACCCATCGGGGCGGCTCCTTAAATTCGAGCTCATGGCAACGTTGCACAAAAACAGCAAGCCCTTCCTCTATTGTGCTGCGTGCAATCGCTTGGCCAATGCAAAAATGTGGACCAATCCCAAGACTTAAAGACCATAACGCGGGGTCGCGGGTAATATCAAAGCGCTCGGGATCTTGCCAGCGAGCGGGATCTCGGTTGGGCGCGCCGAGGATCACCGAGAGCGACTGTCCGGCTGCAAAAGACAGACCAAAAGCCTTCTGCGCACGTGCCGCTTTCTGCCCGATAGCATAAATCGCCGGGCGCATGCGCAAAACCTCTTCGCAAGCACCTTTTTTCCAGCGCTCGGGTTCCTTACGCAGTCGTTCAGCCTGCTCCGGGTTTTGGGTTAACTCTAGCAAGCCTGCGGCTAGAGTGCTGCCGGTGCTTGCCCCAGAACCAAAGATGGTAGAAAACAGCGTAATAAGTTCACCATGATTCAATTTACCTTCTTCGGTCTCCGCCGTAAGAAGTTGAGTTAATAAATCGTCCTGCGGCTGTGCGCGGCGTTTTTCGTATAGCATGGCAACGTGGTCCATAGCGTCCTGAATGCAACGGTTAGCATTTTTCCGCATCTCGTTTGTGACTCGGGGCCCAAAGCAATCGACAATATTTCCACCTGCCATGGCTTTTTCCGAGCCGCTTAATTCGTCCTTCTCCACGCCAAGAAACTCCATCATCACCAAGCGCGGTAAATACATTGAATAGTAGCGGAATGCCTCTATCTCGCCTTTATCAGCAAACATATCTAGGATAGCGTGTGCCTGCTTACGAATAAGTGGCCGCAATGGCTCAATGCTGCGCTTGGACAGAGCGCCGCTGACCAATCTGCGTACGCGTAAATGATCAGGTCCTTCCATCACTCCCAGCGCGTGTTTCCGCCAGGTATGCAGCGCGTCGCCTTCATTAAAACCGCGGCGCTCCAGAAACTCGATACCTTCATTAATGAAGTCGGTGCCCTTAATCGTCCATTCACAGTCGTCCCAATGCAGCGGCACGATCGTTCCCTGATCGTTAACCGCAGCGCGATGTTTGGCGCGCAACTCAGCGAGCAAAGGGTAAGGATTCTGCCAAAATTCAGCGTCGGCAAGGGGAATGACAGGAAGACTTTTTATGGTTTGCATAGGATTATGAGGAGTCCAAGAAAATCGAATGTTGCAAGCCTAACATCAATATCATTTCCGAGACTAACCCTATATTACAAGTCTGACAACCAGTCGCCACAACACCATTTTCAAATCAACAGCGTCACCTGCAACGCGGTCTGGACTAGTGATGCTAATTAGAGCGGTCTCGAAAAGCATATTTTTTATCGCTAGACCCTGATGTCAACTGTCCTGCTAAGCTATAAAGTGAAAATGACATGCTGACTCACGCTAGGATCAAGCTAAGCTTTCCGTGTTCTGCGGAGGCACTTTAATGAGCGGTGTGAGAGAACCTATTTAAAATCCGCCGCAATGATTCCTGTTTTTGCGGCAGCGGTTACCGTTTTAAACGCTGCTGCGGCTCCTCAAATGCAAACCGAAGTGCGCCTCATGGCATCAACATCGTGGATCATTTTGCCTCGTTACAGGAATGCCGTGAAATCCTAGCAATCGCATCTACACAAGCCAGTGGTCGCCCAAAATTAGTGGACCCAGTCAGAACCACAGCTCAAAAGATTGTCAGAATGTATAACGACACCCAGATAACAGAGCGTGTCGATATGTCTGAGCATCAGGATATTTTGAACGCTCTGGTACTCAGGGCAATCACCTATGCAATGGAGCCAAACCTAAAAAGTACCTTCGATTGGTTTGAGCAGCCACAAGTTCTTAAGTACGAGCCGGGTGGGTTTTACCAAAAGCATGCAGACAGCGCAAACTACGACCACGAAAGAAAATCGTTCGTCCGGGTAATAGATCGCCATATCTCCTTATTACTCTATCTAGATGACGACTATGGAGGTGGAGAAATTTTGTTCACCCACTTTGATTTCAAACTTAAGCCCGGCCCTGAGATGCTAATCTACTTTCCTTCTGATAGTCGATATTTGCATACCGCACTCTCAGTCACCACAGGCACACGTCACGCCATT
>PKDD01000167.1 GCA_002862465.1 Haliea sp. | reverse complement strand
ATGATGCAAGCGGCGCCGTCTGTAATTTGCCCGCAATCCATTTTTCGCACTGTACCGTCGATGACGGGATTCAAATCGTCGTTATTGCTAAAGCAGCCTTCGGAGAAATTCCATCCGCGTGTTTGAGCATAGGGATTTTTCTTGGCGTTGCAAAAATTTATTTCTGCAATAGTGTTGAGGTGATGACCACTAATGCCATAGCGCTTGTCGTACTCTCTCGTTATGCGATCAAACATGTGTGGCCATGGGAAGTCGACGTCGTCTGCTTCATGGCCAATCCAGCGCGCTGCGCCTAAATACTCTGCGCCGGTTTGGCCATTCACGTTGCGCATTAATTCAAGGCCGAGAACGCAGGCAATATTGTAGTGTCCTGCTTCGATATCGCGCATAGCAGATAAAATCGCAATAGAGCCTGATGCACAGGCGGCTTCGTGCCGCGAGGTAGGCAGCGAAGCCAGCTCAGGATAAAGCTGCCCAAAAAAACCGCCGATCAGGCCTTGCCCTGCGAATAGATCGCCGACAAAGTTACCGACGTGGCCGACTTCTATTTCAGATGGCTCGATGCCGGCATTGTTTATGCCGCTTCTCAATGCCTCTGCGAACATGTCGTAGATCTGCAAATCTTCCCTCGCCCAATTGCGTGCGAAATCAGTTTGCGCGCCACCTAAAATATAGATTGGCTGGCTCATGTGGGGTTCTCCTGATAAACCAACTGTCTGCGCATGGCGATAACAAAGATCAACATGTGCTTATTGGATACCAGAATACTAGGGCAGTGTCAGTCGCCGAGCAAGGGCAACACGTAAGGTCTGATAGTGCTACACTTTGACGTCGCAGCATAAGATACTCTTGGCATTAATGTTTGCGGTCAGTCCGCGTGTCGCCGAATGCGGGCAACAGGAGACAGGTTTATGGCTTTAGTGCGCGAATATCCGACCACAGAAAAGAGTATTGGCCCGGTCAGAGAGATTGCAGGTACACCGAGCTGGATCTATGAGCTGGATAACCCCTACCTGCACGGCGTTTATGCGCCGACGTTGAATGAGCTCCATGAAGAGCATTTAGTCGTCACTGGAGAGTTACCCTCTGATCTTTCGGGCGCTTATTTCCGCAATGGCCCCAACCCCTTACATCAGCCCAAAAATCGCTATCATCCGTTTGATGGCGATGGCATGGTTCACGGTGTGTACTTCAACGATGGTGCTGTTAGTTACCGCAATCGCTACGTGCAGACCGCGGCACTCACACAGGAGTTGAGCCTCGGAAAATCGATTTCTCCGGGTGTTATGGGGCCCTTTGATTACGATATCTCCCGGTTTGGCATTAAAGACACGTCCAACACAGATTTGTGTTGGTATGCCGGTGACCTGATGTCGCTGTGGTACAACGCGGGCGACCCCTACCGCTTGGATAGCCTAAGTCTTGAAACCAAAGCCCACTATGATCTGGAAGGCCGCGCACAGCGCCGCATGTCGGCGCACTCTAAAGTAGACTGGGCCACAGGCGAGCTGCTGTTCTTTGACTATGGCGATGAAGCTCCGTTTATGACTTACGGTGTTGCTGACCCGTCCGGCCGGCGAGTACACGAGGTGCCGATTGCCTTGCCGGGGCCTCGATTGCCGCATGATTTGGGTTTCACTACCCACTACGCGGTACTTCATGACCTGCCTTTTTTTCATGACATGGATGTATTGCGCAAACACAAGTATCGCGTACTGACTTTTCACAAAGACATACCCACTCGCTTCGGCATTATTCCTCGTCGTGGGCACAGTAAGGATGTCCGCTGGTTCGAGTGTGAGCCTTGCTACATATTGCACACCACTAACTGTTGGGAAGAGGGTGATTGGGTGGTGATGGATGGTTGTCGTTCAATCAATCCTATGCCCTGTGCTCAGGCCGGTGACGGTGAGCTCGGATCTATGCTCGCCTACATGCGTCTCGAAGCAAGTGCGTATCGCTGGCAGTTCAATTTGAGGACGGGTGAAGTACGCGAGAGCGCGATCGATGATCTTAATACTGAATTCAATAAATCAAACCCGATTTTTCATGGCGTGAAAAGCAAGTATTCCTATCATCAAAGAATTCCTTTGTTACACGAAGGCGGCCATACCCTGCGCTTCACCGGCCTTGTTAAATATAACAACGACACCGGGCAGAGTACCCAGTGGGACTACGGCGAGGGCGTGTTCGGCAGCGAAGCCGTATTTGCCCCGAAGCCCGGTGCAGATAGAGGTTCAGCTGAAGATGACGGCTATGTTGTAACGCTTGTCACCGACAGCAAAGATGCTATGTCGCACTGTCTGGTGTTTGACGCTACCGATATCGCGCAGGGACCCGTTGCAACAGTTGCTATGCCGCACCGAGTGCCGGTTGGTTTTCACGCGACGTGGGCGACAGGTGAAGAGCTCTATAGATAACGTATAGCCCTTCGTTTTTTTTGCGCGCATGGGTCTGCCGTTTCGACTAAGCGGCGCGCGTCAGCTGTGTGTAAAGACAGGCCAACTGTCCACTATTTCGCCGTCGTCGTATACGGCTATATCACCAAACTGCAGAAACACCTGCTCACTCTGCATGGGTCGTAGAAAGACCCAGTCGTCGGGCTGCAGCGTGACACGGCTGGAGCCAGTGAGCATCTCCTGATTGGTGGATCGTCCATACAGCGGGTGCAGACTTAGGCCGGGGGGTGACTCCGGCTTGGCTTTCCAGTAGCCGCCGTAGATGAAGAACGCCTGTCGGCTATTGGGGTTAAACCAGCTCTGCAGTGCTGCCAGTTTTTCAATGCCTGGAACCTCAGCCACAGGCAGTGCTTTTAACACCGGAGTGGCGATAAACGCGGCGGGCTGATGATCTGCCAGCGTATCCAGATCAAAATCGGTAGGTTTGACCAATGCGGACCCGGCGGAAAGCTCTGTCGCCACCTGGGCGCCGTTGTAACGCTGGTAAGTGGGACTACCCGCGGCATTGAGTGTCAGTCCCGATAGGGACCGCTGTAATCGCCTTTCGGCGATGGTAACGAAGTTCTGATAGACAGTCTGCACCGAAGAAAAAGCGCCCTCTGGCCCACCTAGTAAGCGGGGGTTTTTTGATACGTGTGGGTCGTAGCCCATAAAACCGCTGAATTGTAGAAACGGTTCCTGTTCGATAATATCCAGTGCCGCTATCAGTTGCGCTTCATCTTTAATGCCCCCGCGGTGTAATCCGACATCCAACTCTAGGTTAATCAACATCAGTTCTTGCCGTTGCCGGCCCAGCTCCGCGTACTGCATCACTCTTGCCGGTGAGTCCACTAGCCATTGCAGCTGATGACGGGCGTCAAATTGTGCCGTTTTGTGCTGCTGATAAAAGCGCGCGGCGGCGGCAACCGGCATTGGTTTTCCCAGTAATACGTCCGTATCCGGTAACGCACTAGCAATGAGATTGAGAAAGGGTTGATGAAAAACCATCAGCCGCCGAGTGTCTGTGTGGGACATTACGGTTTCCAACAGTGGCAGCGAGGGAAGCGATTTTGCGACCACGCGATAGTCGTAACGGCCCGCTAGGTGTTGATGTAGGACATTGGCGTTAGCCAGCAGCTTCTGTCTGTCGATGACGAGCGTCGGTCGTGCCAGCCCGGCTTTGTCCAGAGCGTTACTTAGGGTCTGGAAATAAGCACTGTGGCCGCCACCGGTATCCCTGTTTGTAGCGCGCAAGCCCCACAGAATTCCAGCACCGCCCGCGGCCGCAGCAAGCAGTAGTTGACGGCGCCTCATGTTGCTCCGCTAAAGAGGGATGCCAGATAAGGGTTGAGGAATTTCGCGTTAGGATCGAGTTGCTGACGGACGTCAACGAACGCGTTCCAGCGCGGATACATCTGTGCAAACTCATCTCGCGTTACACTATTGAGCTTGCCCCAGTGGGGTCGGCCGCCATACTTTCGAAAGATTGGCTCGACCGCATTGAAGAAAGGTCGGTAATCGTCTTCGTAAAAGCGATGAACGGCAATTGACATGCTGTCGCGCTGGTAAAAGGGACTCAGCCAAACGTCATCGCCCTTCACGTAGCGCACTTCAAGCGGAAAGAACACCGCCTTGTGGTCTTGTTCTAGTACCTGTCGAACCTCGCGCAAGGCAGCCAGCCCCTGTTCCCGAGGCAGGTGATACTCCATTTCGTTAAAGCGCACATTGCGTTCACTGGCGTAGTTGAGCCACGAGGCTTCCACGACGACTTCCCTATCCATTGTTGCGGCAATGGCCTTAATGGGCAGGCCGCGCAGCGTGTCAGACCAAGACAGATAATCGCGAATCAATTTTAGGTCCTGCACCGACTCATTACCGTCGCTAACCGGGGTAGAGAATTTGTCCTCTTCGGTGATGTCGTGAGTGGACAAGAAGCAACGCTCGGAGAAGGGAATGTAATAGAACTCAAAATTACGGTGTTGGTCGGCAAGTTGATCTGCCTGGGCAAGAGTGTCTTCCCAATCTAGGATCCAGGACTCGCGTCGGGACCGGTAGGGTTGGGTATTTTGCATCTGAATTTTGGTGACAATGCCCAGTGCGCCCAGAGACAACCGGGCCGCCTGGAACACCTCTGCATTGTTGTCAGCATCACACTGTATTAATTCGCCGCTGGCGGTAACCAATTCCAGCCCGGTGACAAAGCTTGGCAATCCCCCGATGTTTGCACCGGTGCCGTGGGTGCCCGTTGCGATTGCGCCGGCAATCACCTGCTCATCGATATCTGGCATGTTGATCAGTGCCTGACCCACTTCATGCAGTGGCGCGCCCATGGCAGACATTTGAGTGCCGGCCAGAAACGTGGCTCGCAGCTGATCCGGATCATGGGAAACAAGCCCGTTGAGCCTGGCGAGGGACACAATTTGTCCCTCGGTGGGCACTAAGGGGCTAAAAGAATGCCCGGCCCCGACCGGACGAATTGGAACCAGACTCTCCGCCACTAACTGTTGCAGTTCAGACACTGAAGCCGGCGCGAGGCGCGCGCTAGGCACACAGGATTGTGATCCTGACCAGTTTTTCCACGCAATAACCCGGGCCGTTGCAGATTGGCTTAACATCCCTCCACTGAAACTGGCAGCGCTCAAGGCTGCGATATATTTCAGAAGCTGACGCCTGCTCGGCATGATCAACCGCCACTCATGAAGGAGATCAGTTTGGTGAAATCCTCTTCATTGCAATCGAAACACATGCCCATGGGAGGCATGCCTTTAAATCCGTTGATGGTGTGCTCCAAGAGTACAGCATTACCCTTTTGAAGGCGCGAGGCCCAGGCCTCGCGGTCGCCTGTCCTCGGCGCCCAGCCTGCGCCCTGCGCGTGACAGCTGCGGCAAGAGCGATTGTATAGTTCTGCCACGCTGGCATCGGCGGGGGTAGTCGGTCCCGACGGCAGCCTCATGGATTCACTTTCACCGGAACAGGCAAAGAGCAAACTTAGAAATATCAGCAATAGAGGTGTGCGACGTTTAAGCATAGTAATCTACAGTCAACATTTACCCCAGTATACGCAATAACAAGTAGCGATGGCAGTAGCGCGGAGCGTCCGTTGCTGCTCAGCTTGGCCGCCGCGCCCTCTAACGCAATCTCTGATACATCGCATCCCTCATATTATTAAATGTATTCGTTGTGCCTTGTTCGGGCTTGGTCATCAAACTGGCGCAAACAATTGCGATTACCCCCGCAAAAAATCCAGGCACTATCTCATAGAGGTAATCACTGGGTGTTTGGTCGTTAATAGTGAAGTCACTGTAGATCCAAAGCAGTACGGCACTGGCGCCCACCAGGATTCCAGCCAACGCACCCTGCTTGGTCATTCTTCCCCAAAACAGGCTGATTAACACGACGGGACCAAAGGCTGCGCCGAACCCTGCCCATGCATTACTCACTAAGGATAGAATACTGTTGTCGCGATTATGCGCTAAAAATATTGCGGCCAAGGCCACTATTACAATGCATAAGCGGCCAATGAGCACTAGCTCGGTGTCCTTGGCTTTTTTTCGTAAAAATGTGCGGTAGATATCTTCGGTGAGCGAACATGATGTGACTAGTAGTTGGGACGAAATGGTGCTCATAATTGCTGCTAAAATCGCAGCTAATAAAAACCCACTGACCAGAGGATCAAATAACGTATTCGACAAGAAGATAAATATAGTTTCAGGATCATAAAGATCACCGCCTATGGATTTAATGTAGGCTGCACCGATAAGTCCAACGGCAATTGCTCCGGTCAAAGAGATGATCATCCAACTCATGCCAATCCGACGAGCGACCTTTATTTCTCGAGCCGATCTTATGGCCATGAAGCGAACGATAATATGAGGCTGCCCGAAGTACCCCAATCCCCAACTGGCGGCGGAAAGTATTCCCAACAAAGAGCCACCGCCCAGCGTCAGCATCGCAGGGCTTAGTTCAATTAGATATCGTTCTGTTTGCGCCACACTGCCTATCTGGTTTAGGGTGACAATTGGGACCAGAATTAAGGCCACAAACATGATACAGCCTTGTACGAAATCAGTCGTACTTACCGCGAGGAATCCACCAAACGCAGAGTAGGCTACAACGACGCCGGCCGTGATGAAAAGTCCTAGTTCGTAGTTCAAGCCAAATGATGACTCAAACAATTTCCCGCCGGCGACCACGCCCGAGGTGGTATAAATAGCAAAGAAAATAATGATAACGACAGAACTTAATATTCTAATTAGATGGCTCTTGTCGTTGAAACGGCGCTCAAAGTATTCTGGGATCGTGACAGCATCGTCGAGGAGTTCAGTGAACACACGTAGCCGCGGCGCAACCAATAAATAGTTCAGGTAGGCGCCAGCAGTCAACCCCACTGCTATCCATGCACTACTGAGTCCTGAAACATACATTGCGCCGGGTAACCCCAGCAACATCCAGCCGCTCATGTCCGAGGCTCCCGCTGATAATGCGGTTACCTCTGGGCTTAAATTGCGCCCCCCCAGCATGAACCCGGTGACATCTCTTTTAGTTGCAAAGTAGGCGTAAATACCAATAGCAAACATGGTGATGAAGTAAATCGAGAGAGAGAGATAGACGCCAGACTGCATTTTTTATCCTAGGGTTCAACAACCGTATCATCGTAGCATTCTGTTGCCATGACTGTTCGTTGTCACCACCCAGCAGAAAGTCTGGCATCGCGGAATGCATTGGTAGTATAAACCTCGCAGATGAAAGGGTGACATCGAAGCGATTTTGGATGAGCGAGGCATTAGCGTTAGCCGACTTGGCTAGCGTTGACAAATATGAGGTGTTTACTTATGCCTGATTTTCATCCTGAAACTCCGGTGCTGTCGGTCCTTCCTCTAATTCTGGCTCTTCTAGCAGAGGTATTTGGCTGGGCTCAATAACCGGATCACCGCCTTCTGCGAGCACTGATGCAATCACCTCACCGCGCAAGTCAATGTCTTTTGAGCTGAGCTCAAACAGGGTATTAATAGCGTCATCTTCATGCTGGGTGCGCATTACCGAACGAGGAACTGACCCATCTACCCACGCCTTAGATTTCCCCCAGTAGTGTCCGAGTTGGTTTCGAACAACAAATATGTCAGTCATGGCAGCGGTCTGTCCTCAAAAAATTCGGCCCTAGTGTATGCATTTGTATGGGATGTTGCCAGCTTTGGTGTCATCCCAAAAGCAGGTCTTTGGCTTGGTTGATTTGCGCTGCTAGGTAGTCATTACCACCACGATCAGGGTGCAGTTTTTGGATGAGCTTTCGGTGAGCGGCTATGATGTCTTCTTCAGTCGCCTCCTCACTTAGACCCAGCATGGCCAGTGCTTCACTGCGTCCCATGGCATTGCTGCTTTCCGGCGCCGATTGTTGTCCGCCTGAGCAGAAGTTTTCACCTGGAAATTGCTGCTGTAGATAGCTGTCCAGTAGTTGGAGAGAGTCTGCATCCTCGCTGCTGCAGTAAGCGAAAAATTGCTGAAGCTGCTGTCGGTCCATGTCTGTCAGGCGCCAACCTTTAAAAGTCCCTTTAAGAATTTCGCCCTGTAATGCGCCGCTATCGTGATCCATATCCATGCGCAGCAGCGCGGTTGCAACGGTCGAATTTTGGCCAGTTGCGGGGGCGCCTTTATTGCGTAGATGCTTAAGCATTGGAAACACGCGCAAAAGTAGCGGCAGTCCCTGACGCGCCGCGACTAAAAGTCCGGCGAATGCGGCGCCGATCCAGTTCATGCGTCCGGTTGCTGCGAGAAATAGTGTTGCGGCCACGACTATTCCTAACCCGAGTTTGATGTACTCAGCACGACGCTTGTGCGGAGGCATAGTTTGCGCACGACGCAGAAGGATGTAGACGACGGCAACAATTGCTAGCAGCAATATCAGGCGAGGCACGTTTTCTCTCAGGGCTTCAACTGGCGGAGCAACAGTTTAGCACTGTCGCCGCCGTGTGCTTCAAGTGCCGTTCGTCCTCCGGTGGCAAAGCTAGCCACGGCGCTTAAAAGACCCGCAAGTAAATCAGCGCTGTTGCTGTCGAAACTGGCATAAGCCCCTCCGCTGAGTTTAGCCATCGTTCGGAGGGTTTGTTCTACTTGGCGATCGTTGCCCTCCTGAAATAGGAACAGGGGCAATTGCAGAATGCCGCACTGACCAGCGAGATCGCAGAGAATATCAGGGCTTTCCTCAATTGCATCACCGATGAACACTAGGGCACGCATCGCGGCCTTGCGGTGTTCACTAATCGAATGATTTAGCAGTCGTTCTATTTGGGTCCGACCGCCCTCGCACTGGACCAGGCCCATTAACCGCGCAAGTTCAAGGCTGTCTGTCAACCAGGGACTAGCGCGAAACTCACCAAAGCCACGGAAATAGCAGAGTTGCACCATCAGTGTAGCGACCTTACCGCTGGCTTGAAACATTTGTTGTTGCAGTTGGCGAGCGTGATTCCAAGTCGGTTGGCGGCTAGCGGTAGCGTCGACGGCAAAGAGTAAGCGCGGCTGATTACTGACGAACTCGGTAATGGTTCGGCTTTCTTGCAGGAACTGTGCAATTTCTTGCGAGGAGGATCGGCGGGCGGGTGGTTTGCTCATAGTGCAGTCCTGGGACAGAACTTCAGTCCTTGGAAATAGCTTCTAGCTTAGCTAATTGCTCCAGTTTATCTGAGTCTTGGCAACGCTTGGCTAGTTCAGTGATGACCTCGGATAGTTCTTCATCGCTAAGTCCATCAATGGACGACGTTTCCGCTAGCTGCCAGAGCTTTCGGCTAGATAACTGGTGAGCATTGATTTTGTCTGTATTCATTACTGCTTGCCATTGTGCGTGCAGCCCCGTGGTTAAGAAACCCGGGGCACTTCGCAAACTACTGTAAAATTCATGATGATCGTATGCTGATCTTATAACAACGTGACCGATCGCGACTATAATACCGGTCACTAGTCAAGTTTACACTGTGGAAGCCTTAAAAGGGAAGGGCGCTACCCCTTCAAAGTTGGGGCCGTCTAGAACAGGAGGGTCACCAGCATTCCAATGTGGTAGGTGGAATTTAGCAATATGTCGAATACCGGGAGGCTCTGAAAAGTCTAATTGGCAATCTTCCATCGTGATCAACTGCACCCGCATCTTGTCGGCGTCGAAGCTGGCGAGACCATAGCCATTGGCCGTTGTATCTACATACTGCAGGCCGGGATTGGCGCTATTGGGGCCCAGCCAGTCGGTCAGCGCATTGAATCCAGTCTTCCCGTATGCGAAGGCGGCAAGTACGCCGTATAGCATCGACATATTCCATACCGGCTCTGTTCCGTTCTCTGTTTCGCGATAAACCAATGGGCCAAAACCGGCGTGATCCGCTTTTGCCACGGCAATTAAGTCCTCAAAAAGTGGCGAAGAACTGATGCCGGCGACATTGAAATCCACTGCCACTGCTGGCGCATCGACTGCCGTGGTCGACTGGCGAATCGTACCAGCCCCTTGCATGTGGTGATCACCCGACAGCGACACTAATCCCGACACATTTTCGTCTTGGAGGTATCGCATTAACACGCTTAACTCAAAAGGGTAGCCTGCCCAGCCATCAATATTGAAAACGCTGTCGTGGTACCCGGCAAAGGGGAGGGTAGACATATCTAAACGCATAGGCAGCAGAGGCATGGCGTTGCCCCAAAGTTTCCATGGGGCAGTAGAGGTCTTAATCGTCTGCAAAAACCATTCTCGTTGCTCAAGTCCTAGCATGCTGCCAGGTGCACGGTGCTGTGCCGGATTGGACACCTTACCGTTTCCAAAGGGAAGCGTCTTAGGCGGATTGCCCCCATCGTAGGCACTGCCGGCATCGGCAATGGAGACTAACTCGACAGGATCCAACGGTAACTCCATCGAGGCCGAAAGGCCGTGTGGAAGGCAGGCCGCGCTTCGATAGCTGCGGGTATCGGTAAGGACGATGTCGACGTATTTGCCCCAGCCTAGTTTTCGGTAGATACGCAAGCTGTCAACGGCCGCCTGATTCTGGATGGCCTCATCCTCCCCCAATACCTGTGGCTCGAAATCGTGGGCAGGTTGTGTTTCGAGTTGGTTCAATACTGCCGGGATAAATTCGAACCATGCTTGGTTTGCGTCCATTTTTCGCTGCGCTTGGAGTATGGGTGGGTCCTCATAAGTTGAGTAGCCTTGAAAGTTATCATTGGCAAACTCATGGTCGTCCCAGATGCAGATGAATGGCCAATTTGCGCGTGCGTCCTGTAAATGAGGATCACTCAAATAGGTTTTATAGAGGTGGCGATAGTCCGCAAGTGAGACGGCATAACGGTTTTTCTCTGTAGTGACACCATTTGGGAATGGCGGCACTATCCGAGACAGTGCAGACCCGTTTAGGCGTTCTTTCCAGCAACGCTCATATATAAAATCCCCTAGATGTAAGACAAACTGAATCTGGTCAGCCGTGTCAGCGGCGCGATCATCCTCTAACATGCGCGCCCAACTGCCGTAATAGGCCTGTTCATAGCTCTGGCAGCTGACAAAGGCGAGATTTACCTTGCTGGGCTGCCCCAGTGCCGGCGCGGTGCGAGTGCGCCCGGTGCGAGATAAGGATTTGTCCGCACCGACAAATCGGTAGTAGTAGTGTGTGTCCGGCGCGAGCCCGTCAACATAAGTGCGCACCGTGTAGTCGCTGTCGGCATCCGTTTGGATATTTTCTTGCAGCAGAAGCTTGGAAAATTCGCGGTTTGAGCTGACTTGCAGTAACAGATGCACTGGGGCGTTGGTTTCTTCTGCGGGCACAGCGCGGGTCCACAGCATGACCCCGTCGGGCTGAGGGTCGCCCGAAGCAACGCCTTGTGGAAACGTCAGCCTGGGGGTATCTGACGGCAGTTCTGACGATATGCCCGAACCCGGGGCAACGGTTAAAAAAAATGTGCTGCTGGACATGAGTCCCAGCATATTTCTGCGAGTAATAGGCATGG
Organism: Haliea sp.; assembly: GCA_002862465.1. Lineage (GTDB taxonomy): Bacteria > Pseudomonadota > Gammaproteobacteria > Pseudomonadales > Halieaceae > Marimicrobium. The sequence continues at coordinate 6,832 of PKDD01000167.1, read as the reverse complement.
CGATGTGTTCTTTTGAACATAGACACCGTCATTTTACCCTATTTACCGTTATACTTGGACCCTATGAAACTTTTCGATATTCGCAGGAAGCACCGCATGCCAACCCCAGACACAGCACTGCCCGGCCGGGCCGAAGAAATGCCCGTCCCCTCAGCCCATTATGTCAACGGTAATCCACTGCGGGGCCCATTTCCCGCGCACTTGCGAGAGATCGTATTTGGCATGGGCTGTTTCTGGGGTGTGGAGCGCATATTCTGGCAGTTGGAGGGGGTGTTTTCCACGGCTGTTGGCTACGCCGCAGGCTTAACACCCAATCCCACGTATCAGGAGGTCTGCAGCGGACGTACCGGGCATAACGAAGTGGTGTTGGTGGTTTTCGATCCTGTGCAAGTGAGCATGGAACAATTGCTCAAGGCGTTCTGGGAAGGGCACAATCCTACTCAGGGTATGCGTCAGGGTAACGACATGGGCACGCAGTACCGCTCAGGTATCTATGTCTCGGATGATGCCCAAGCAGCGCTGGCAGCTGCCTCAAAAGAGTCCTTTCAGCGCGCGTTGGATGCTGCAGGATATGGCCCTATCACGACCGAAATCCAGTCGGCGGCACAATTTTATTATGCGGAAGACTATCATCAGCAGTATCTGGCCAAGAATGTTAATGGCTACTGCGGCCTAGGCGGTACGGGGGTGTCCTGTCCGGCGGCTCTATCGACGACATAGATCTCGGGCTTTCTTTTTGCAAAGTACTGCCAGTGCCGTTATTTCTGAATAGGGCGTCATAAAAAAGCCCGGAATGAGCACGTCATTCCGGGCTTTGTGTTTTACAGACCTACCAGTTATAGGCGGCTTCAATACCGTAAGTGCGTGGCAGGTTATACGTCGTGCCTGCGGTCGAAGTGACGTCCACCAGTGGTGTGCCACCCTGCACATATCTGTCGTCTGTCAGGTTGTTGCCAAAGCCGGTTACCCGCCAGTTCATATCCGGTGAGTTCCAGGTCAGGCGAGCAGTGAGATCCTCCTGATCGACTTTATAGATACCAGAGAGACAACTGCTTGCATCAAAACAGTTCTGCAGATTGGTGCGGTAGGACCACGAGATCATTGGAACCACTGAGCCATAGTTGGTCTCAAAGGTATATTGCGCCGCTAGGTAGAAGATGCTGTCGGGAAGACGAGGTAAGTCTTCATCAGAGCGATCGATCGGACAGTTGGCAACATCGCCTGCTCCGGTAGGAACTGCGGTGCAGCCTGCCCGCACACCTGATGCCGGTATGCTCTCGATGCGGAAATCGTCATACTCTTCAATTTTGCCATGGTTAAACGTTACATTCGCCGTCAGTTGAAGATTGTCAGTAGGCAGTACAATAGCCTCCATTTCAATGCCAGAGATGTAAGACGACTTGGCATTAATGAGTGCGCCAGCAATCCGACCCTCGGGACTGATGCGGATGGTGGTTAACTGACGGTCTGTATAGTCGGTATAAAAGATAGCCGTATTGAGGCGCAATTTACGCTCCCAGGCGTCCATTTTAAAGCCAATTTCGTAGTTCCAGACCTCCTCCGGGTCGTAGTCTCCAACTAGGCCAGTGACCGTATCAACGGTATCGGTAATGCCGCCGGACAGAAAGCCGTTGGCAATCGTCAGGTAGGCATTGCCGAAGTCCATGAAGCCGACGCCATCGAAGGTGCGCTGAATACTTATCATCGGCGTAATTTTAGAGTCGTCAATTTTTCGTCTCTGGTCAGCTAGAGCCGCTTGCTCCGGATCCGTGGGCACTACGTAGCTGTGGTTTGGGTTGAAGGTCTCTGGACCACTGGGGAAGTTAATAAAAGTTTCGGATAGTGGGGATATCGATGCATCACCGGTGGTTGCCACCTCACTGATATCTGGCACGCGGTATATGCGCGTCACTTCCCGCTCTTCCCACGTGTAACGCGCGCCCAAAGTCACAGTCCAGTAGTCATCAAAGTGCCAATCGGCTTGGCCAAAGATTGAGGCCGACGTATTTTTTGCATCTAACTTGGTTAAATTACTTTGGTAAAAAGCAAGATTAGGATCGCCTAGCGCGTTAAAGAATAGGGAAGGCGAAGTAGCCGCGCCTTTGTCGGTCTTTTCGGTAAAACCAAACGCGCCGACCACATAATCGAGTTTATCGTCAAAGGCGCTGCCCAATAACTGAAATTCCTGACTGTAGGCATCGGTGTTGCGTTGCTCCGCACCATTGCCGGCAAAATTAGTACGCCCTAACAATGCGATACCGATTGCATCAAGCTCATTGACCTCGCCGCCCTCGGCGCTGCGTGCGGCGGTGATGCTTTTAAAGTTCAACACGTCACTGATTTCCCAGTCCACTGTCAGCGCGAGAGTGTTGACTTCAGACTTGTACTTATTAGGCTCGAGGTTCGCCATAATTTTATCGACGCCTAAATCATAGTTCCGTTGACACCAGTCGGTGATCTTTTCGCCAGTGGACGGTACAACGATGAAGGGGTCCTGCAGGTCGCCTTGCCACCCCGTGCCCGGTATATCCGTGACTACTTCACAGTTTTGCCCGCGGGCTGCTTGATCGGTTTTGCCGTAGTTATAGTTCAGGTCCAGCGTCAGATCGTCAGCGGCTAACCAGCGCAATTGCGCCTGCCCGCCGTAACGATTGATATCATTATATTCGCCTTCATAGAAAGGATAATTGCCCAGAGCCTGGGGCGGCAAGTCGTCTGGAATTTCGCTCTGCGTATAACCGTCATTTTTGGTTTGGTACAGTGAAAAGCGCGACAGTATCGTGTCACCGACCAGCGGTACATTGACGGTTAATGTGCTGTCGATTTTATTGTAGTTGCCGACGCGGACTAAAGCGTTGCCGCCGAACTCATCCTCGGGCCGATTCGTCGCATACAGAATCGCACCACCGGTCGTGTTCTTGCCAAATAATGTGCCCTGAGGGCCGCGCAATACCTGCACACTTTGCACGTCGACATTATCTACAATCGCACCATCTGCCCGCGAAACATAGACGTTATCAACGTATATACCAACGCCCGAGTCATAGTTTACACCCGTATTGCGAGCGCCAATGCCACGAATGAAGGCGTTGCCCGCCCCGGTCGTGCCGTTGCCGATACCCATATCGACATTGGGAACCACCCTCGTCAGATCCGAGATGTTGGTCAACCCCAGCTCTTCTAGGCTTCGACCGGTAAACGCGGAAACGGCTACCGGCGTTTCCTGCAGTGACTCCTCGCGCTTTCGGGCGGTCACTACCACTTCTTCCAATACCGCTTGACCTAGGGCTACAGTAGGAGCAAGGCCCACTGAGGTTACTGCTAGAGCAACTGACAGTTGCGCTGCAAGAACACGTTGATGAAAGACCATGACGTTACCTCTTCCTTATTGTGGTTTATGGGATCAATCTATCACCATGAAACCGTCAAATCTATGAGTACGAAGAATTTCTTTAATGTTCAACGACCAAATAGTAGGCCGGTTTATCCTTTTGGGTTATGCCAGAAGCGCAATTTATGGTTGTGCCATAATCAAGAAAAATAGCGGTTACGCTGCGTTGCTTAGAACAGTCTGCCCAGTAAACTGGTGATTGCATTTTCCACGCGCAAGATACGCGGACCGAGAGACACGACTTGGCATCCACTGCGTTGAAGCTTGTCCACTTCATAGGGAATGAAGCCGCCTTCGGGTCCAATCACTAGTAGCGTTTCTCCGCTGACCTGTCGCGGGCATAGAGGATACTGGCCCGGGTGAGCCAGCAGTGCCTGTCCGTGCCCAATTACGCCTGGCAAGCAATCTTCTACAAACGGTTTGAATGTATGGTGATGGAACACGTGCGGAATGCGTGTGTCTCGCGATTGCTCCAGTCCCTGCAATAGATAGTGCCGCAAGTTGTCTTGTCTAAGTACGGGGCTTTGCCAATAGCTTTTCTCCACGCGGTAGCTGTTGATCAGGTATAGCTCGGATACCCCCAACTCAGCAATAGTGCGCAGGATGCGACGCAGCATTTTTGGGCGGGGCAGCGCCAGCACTAGTTTTAGCGGTAATTTTTTTGGCGGTGACTGAGAGAGTGAGACAGACAGTTTAGTGAACGAGTCGTTGATTTCGAGAATTTCGCCTGTACCTATCAAACCGTCAACCTCACCAACGCGAAGGATGTCTCCGCAGTTTGCGCGGTGCACCTGCCGGAGGTGATTCAGACGGCGACCGCGGAGTACGATCTGGTTTGATTCCAGCCGATCGCCTTCGCTGAACAGTATCAGGTTCAAAGTGCGGCTAACCGGCCCACAAATCGTAGTGGTCAGCGGCGCTAACTTCTGCCTCTACAAAGTCTCCGGGGCTCAGTTCAACCGCCCCCTCTAAGAATACCCTACCATCAATTTCAGGGGCATCTGCGCTGGAGCGACCTATAGCGCCGTTTGCGTCAACCTCATCGATGAGGATTTCGATGGTCTTGCCAATTTTTGTCTGCAGTTTTGCGGCACTGATGTTCTGTTGCAACGCCATAAAACGCTCCCAGCGCTCCTGCTTTACTTCATCCGCCACGTGGTTGGGTAAATCGTTGGCTCTTGCGCCCTTGACTGGGGAGTACTGAAAACAGCCGACGCGATCAAGCTGAGCCTCCCGTATGAAGTCGAGCAACATGTCAAAGTCATTATCGGTCTCTCCTGGAAATCCAACGATGAACGTACTGCGAAGCGTGATATCGGGACACGTATCGCGCCATGCCCTGATCCGCTCCAAGGATTTTTCCGCCGCCGCTGGGCGCTTCATACGTTTGAGTATTGCGGGGCTGCCATGCTGAAAAGGGACGTCCAGATAGGGCAGTATTTTGCCTTCCGCCATAAGAGGAATTATCTTGTCCACATGCGGGTAAGGGTAGACGTAATGCAATCGCACCCAGATGCCGAACTCCCCTAGTGCCTCGCACAACTCCTGCATGCGGGTTTTTAGGGGGCGACCGTTCCAGAATCCTGTGCGGTACTTTGTATCGACGCCGTAGGCGCTGGTATCCTGAGAGATGACCAACAGCTCTCGCACGCCAGCGCGCACCAGGCGCTTGGCCTCTTCCATGACGTCGCCAATGGGCCGGCTGACCAGATCGCCGCGCATATCGGGGATAATGCAAAAACTGCAGCGATGATTGCAACCTTCAGAGATCTTTAGGTAGGCATAGTGGCGTGGGGTGAGTTTAACACCCTGAGGCGGTACTAGATCGGCGAACGGGTCATGTACCGGTGTGTGAGGCAAAAAGGTATGTACCGCGCCAACCACCTCTTCATAGGCCGCTGGCCCGGTGACGCTGAGTACTTTGGGGTGCTGTTGCATAATGGATTGCGCATCGTTGCCCTTGCCCATGCAGCCAGTGACGATGACTCGGCCATTGCTTTTGATGGCCTCGCCGATAGTGTCCAGCGATTCCTGTTTTGCGCTATCGATGAATCCGCAGGTGTTTACCACCACGACATCTGCGCCCTCATAGGTGGGAACGATATCGTAGCCATCCATCTTCAGTTGCGTGAGAATACGTTCGGAGTCAACCAGTGCTTTGGGACAGCCTAGACTAATAAAGCCTATACTTTTTTTGCTTGCATCAGTCATTGTTCGCTCAATTCTGTCAGTGTGCTGCTGGTTACCGTTTGCTTGCCCTGCAAGAATAGCCCGCGCCAGACGCAGGTCAATTAGCACTGGCGCAGATGATACCCGAAGCCGTCCGAATATTCAGTCTAAACTGCGCGCAAGACAGTCATTGCCGGGGCTTGACGCTGATGCAGAGCTGATTCTTTGTCATGGCGCATGGCATTTCCTATTGGGCAATGCCGTGCCTGTTCCTAAGACATCAAAACGGTTGAATCTCCGTTACTTCATAAAACGTAACGTCCAGCGAGGCCGGAGGATGAGCCCCCATAGCACTCTGGAATTCCGCCATATGGGGCGTTGCCATGTGCGCTTTGAGCGCTTCAACGCTATGCCATTTTTCAGTTATTCGCAGCGTATTGGGGTCGTTTAATTCCACGCTGAAGGTGTAGTCGCTGCAGCCGGACTCCTCCCTGCTGGCGACCTCCATTGCGTGGATTGCGCTTTGCAGCGCGGCGATGTCTTGCGGGTTACTGGTTACAACGGCGTTGACGACAATCATTATTGCTTCCTTTTTGTAAATTTGGTTTGGGAGTTGGCCTCGGGCTAACTGCGCATTCTTTATAGCGTATCTGCTGTGTCTGGGCGGTACCAGATGGGGGAGGACCACGCGCGTTCCTGCAGCGTTTTGTGCAGATCTGAACGCGGTTGTTCATCGGCGCGTATGGCGTCCCACGTGGACCAGCGGCAGGTCGGGTTTTCCAGCACTCGCACGTAGTAAAAAGCCTCCTGACTTGAATCGAAATCAGGGTCGCGCCACAACGCCTTAAGCTCGCTGGCGCCCGCGTTGCCAGTGGTAGAGCAGTCCGCCATATTAACGCTCGCGCCATTGTCGGGGCAGCGCGCAGTTTGTGGGTCAACCTGCAGTCCGTTGGAGCAGGCAACATCGTAGATGCGCTCTTGGTGTTGGCCGCCCTCTAGGTAGCCTTTAATGATTTGCACGCGCTGCAAAGCAGTGCCAATGGGGTCGGCCGCAGCCCATACCAAAAACTGCGGTATTTGGTCGCCATTAGCCGGCAGATCGCTGCCCATTGTGACACCCTGTTGATAGGCGAAGGTGGTGAGTTGTGAGCTTTGCAGGAGGTCTGGATCAAAGTCATACCCGGAAAAGAAGCGCACCTTGATGCGCGGGCCGCTGGTGGCGAATGTTTCCTTGCGGCGGAACGCTTGATAAATCGACTCGCGCGTATTTTC
>PKDD01000162.1 GCA_002862465.1 Haliea sp. | reverse complement strand
TCCATTTTGTGCACAAACTGAAAGTGTACAGGGTCACAAGAATTTTCAGCAATGTCTTGTACATGGGCAGGCACCAGGAATTCCGTGTAACGGGGACTCGTCCACTCCGGGTGACCCAACTCTGGCAGAGACGGCAGTTCCCATTGGGGGCCCGTGTTTTCACTATGAAACCACATGTAAACTTCCCCATTTTTCTCTTCACAATGCCAGGTGCGGATACGTGCTCTGGATGGAATCTCGTCGCTGTAGGGAATGTGTTCACACATGCCATCGGTACCAAAGCGCCAGCCGTGGAATGGGCAACGAATAGACTCCCCAACCACTCGACCCTTCACAGCTAGGTTTGCACCCAAGTGAGGACAGAATGCATCTTGCACCACAGGCATACCGGTGCGTGTGCGATAAAGCACCAATTCTCGGTCAAAGGCCTGCACTGACTTTACTTCCCCAACCAGCAGTTCGTGAGAACGTGCGACAGAGTACCAACCCATTGGAAACTCAGGTGTCGTATTGGTTTTGGATTCACATGCTTCTACGATCGTCATATATGCCTCTCTAAATACTTGCTACCTGTTGCCTAATCTTAGTTAAAGAGTGCGGCCGTCGGCCCTATCTCATTGGCCACTACCTGCAGGCGCTCACGGTCTAGTCCGTAAAACTTAACCGCGTTCTCGCCTAAGATCTTGCGGCCATCGTGCTCGGGAAAATTGCTGAAGTTGTCCTTAAAATACTGCGCAGTATTGGGCCAGCTACCCTCTGGGTGAGGAAAATCATTCCCCCACATGACCTTTTCCAGTCCCACTTCATCGCGAACATCTAAATCAGGACGCAATACACAAGAAGCGCCAACGCCAATATTACGCGCAAAATATTCACTGGGCCTGAGAGACAAATGCTTGCGAAAATTTCCCAGTTTGGCAGAAATTTGTCCTTCCGTGTAATGAAAGTCCATCAGTCGCAACCAAGAGGGCAACATAAACATGGTGCCACCTTCGACAATCATGGTCTTAAGCTTAGGGAAACGCTCGAATACCCCGCCCCAGATCATGAACGTCAGCGGCCGGTAAAGCCACCACATTACTTCAGACACATAAATGCCCATAGCACCCGGTAGCTCGTCGCGTTTATCCTCCACCGGAAACCCTGATCCAAAATATTCCAAGTGAGGCGCAGGCCCTGAATGAAAGTGAACAATCACTTCAAGGTCTTCGCAGATAGCCCAGAAGGGGTCATATTTGACGTGATGATAAGGGTCATGCTCGCCCCATAAGGTGGGAATCATGACTGCTCTCAGGCCGTTATCAACGCACCACTGCACCGCTTCCACCGCCTGCTGCACATCCCACAAAAGGGGAATCGAAGCCACGCCTATATGTCGAGCAGAGTCATTGGCGCACCATTCGGCCAGCCAGCGATTGTGCGCCATAGCGCCAGCCCACTGCAATTCCGGCACCATATCGCGAGGCGACAAACCCAGCCCGGCGCCAAAGGGCGGCGTGTTCTTCTCAGTGATACCGTCAGGGAAAATAACCTCAGCGGCAATGCCATCGCCGGCTAGCATATTCAGACGTTCGTTATAGTCCCAAGCACCGGTAAGCTGCTTCTCTATCGGCGCACGCCAAGCGTCATTGATTTCTTTGATCAGGAACGTAGACTCGGCTTTATCCATCATTTCCACCGTTATTGGCACCGCCATATCCATCATCTCATGATACTTTGACTCTACATACGGTTTGTAATCAGCGATAGGAAGGCCGGCGTGGCAATCGGCAGAAACCACAATCAAATGGTCAGACATCATATTCTCTCTTTTATTGGGCTCAGTAAACAGTAGCGCATGGCTTCCCATATGAGCAAACTTGCACATATGTATACAAAATAGTTTAATGCCCCAGCGATTGCAATAGTATTACGGAAATTTCATGGCCATAGCAGAGGCGCCTCTTGGGCGCCGCAAGAAGCGCAAGCAAGAAGTCCGAAGCCGAATAGAGGAAGCGGCCTACAGGCTTTTTCGCGGGCGAGGTATCGAAGATACCAGCATCGAGCAAATTTGCGTAGAAGCCGATGTCGCCAGACGCACCTTTTATGGACATTTCCCCAACAAGCACGCGCTTCTGGGAGGACTAGGTATCTCCCGCCTCTATGATCAGTCAGAACCGATGTTCCGCTTGTTAATGAACAACCATCAAGCAACTCGAGACCGACTCGAAGCCATGATCGACTATATTGAGTCCAATTTCGCCAACTATGATGCTATTGACCGTCAACTGATCCTGATGGCACCATCTACCTTCGCGGAGGATACTGAGCGGCAGCGGGAAATAGGGGACAGCGCAATTGCGAGTTTTGTGCGCCTTATCACTGCCGGCATCGAATTAGGGGACGTTAAAGCCGACTTCTCGCCAGAAATACTTGCTGCTATGGTGGTAGGTACCCTCAATATGCTGACCATCAGTTGGGCCATGAACAACGATTATCCTATCTTTGTCAAACTTGAAGAAGCGAGAGTCATGTTTGAACACTTGATTTGCAAAGACAACCCGTAAACACTGCAGCATCGTTGCAGCATCAAGAAGCTTGCCACAACAGCCTATTCGACACCCACCATCCGGAGCAAATGCCATGGGACCACTTCAGGGTCTGACCATTATTGAAATCTCAGGCATCGGGCCAGGGCCGTTCGCTGCTATGATGCTAGCTGATATGGGCGCGGCGGTTATCCGTGTAGAGCGACCCGGGGGCAGTATGTTCACGGCCGCCCACAACCCAAAACTAGACTTCCTCAACCGCAATAAACGTTGCATTAGTGTTAACTTGAAAGAAAAAGATGGCGTTAACACCGTGCTAAGGTTGCTGGAAAACGCCGACGCACTGTTGGAAGGAAATCGCCCCGGTGTGATGGAGCGACTTGGACTGGGGCCTGACATCTGCTTGGCATGCAATCCGCGGCTGGTTTACGGCCGCATGACCGGCTGGGGCCAGGAAGGTCCAATGGCAAATGAAGCAGGGCATGATATAAACTATGTCGCCCTAAGCGGCGCTTTGCATGGCATTGGTCGCGCGGGGGAAAAACCCGCTATTCCTCTGAATCTAGTGGGGGACTTTGGCGGCGGCGGCCTAATGCTTGCCTATGGAATGGTCTGCGCGCTTCTAGAAACGAAGGGATCGGGCAAAGGCCAAGTCGTAGATGCCGCAATGATTGACGGTGCTGCCACTCTAATGGCTAGCACCTTTGCCGCTAATCAAGCCGGATTTTGGTCGGATGAGCGAGGCACAAACTTACTTGATTCAGGTTCACATTTTTACGAGGTATATGAAACCGCTGACGGCAAATATATTTCTTTGGGATCCATCGAACCGCAGTTTTACGCTGCGCTTTTAAACAAGTTAGGCGACGACCGCAAACATTTTGAAAATCAGTTTGACATGGGTAATTGGCCGCAGATGAAAGCCAAAATGGCAGAGATAATCCAATGCAAAACGCGAGATGAGTGGGATGCGGTCTTCGCTGGCTCGGATGCCTGTTATGCACCGGTATTGTCGATGAGTGAAGTTCGACATCATCCTCATCATCAAGCTCGAGGTACCTTTATTGAAGACGATGACGTGTGGCAACCGTCCCCTGCGCCGCGCTTCAGCCGCACAAACGGTGAACTGCGCTGCGCTGCCGCCACTGTAGGCGAACACACAGAGGAGGTTCTGCGCGACTTTGGCTTTAGTGATGAAGAGATTAAGAGACAGCTTGAAAATGGCGCAATTCATAGTGATTCAGCCTAGAATGTGCGATGGAAACAACTCCGAGGGCATCCCTACCGCCGCCCTGATAGCAACAGGATAAAAAACGTCAATGACTGCAATAACTGAGGTTCCCGACCAGTGCCGCCATGTCGCTGTAAGTTCTGACAACCACTTGAGCATAGAATTCGGGCCAACCCCAACACCGGGCGCCGACGAGGTTCTTATAAAGGTGCATTCCGCTGGTATCAACAGGGCCGATTTGCTGCAGCGCAAAGGACTGTATCCGCCGCCACCAGATGCCTCTCCTGTCCTAGGGCTAGAGGTGGCAGGCACAATACAGGCTATCGGTAAAAACGTTCACACGTGGCAGGTCGGTGACAGCGTGTGTGCACTCACGCACGGCGGCGGTTATGCCGAATACGCAGTTGCCCCACTGAGTCAGTGCATGCCAATTCCAAAAGGCTTCAGCAAAGGCGAAGCCGCAGCGCTGCCGGAGGCGTTACTCACCAATTGGCACAACCTATTTCAACGTGCTGGACTAAAGCCTGAAGAAAAAGTTCTGATCCATGGCGGAGCCAGTGGTATGGGCACGATGGGCGTAATGATCTGCGCCACTTTGGGTGCCGAGGTATATACCACCGCCGGCAGCGATGAAAAGTGCCGCGCGCTCGAAGCTCGCGGCGCGACACGAGCAATTAACTACAAAACGGAAAACTTCGAAGCCGTTCTGACCGAAATGGGGCTGACTAGCGGTATCAATGTCATTCTCGATATGATTGGCGGCGACTACATCCAAAAAAATCTGAACATTGCCGCGCCAGAGGCTCGCATTGTTAATATCGCTTATATGAAAGGATTCAAGGCAGATATCAACTTCGCACCGCTACTGATGAAGCGTATCACCATGACCGGCTCTACGCTGCGCGCTCAGACCTTTGTTCAAAAAGCGGTAATGGTGCAAGAGATTATGGAACATATTTATCCGCACTTGGAAAGCGGCAGAATCAAACCAATCATCGATAGTATTTATCCACTCGAGCAGGTTGAGCAAGCGCACGGTCATATGGAAGGCGGGCAACATATGGGGAAGATTATTCTCAAAATGTAATACTTAAGAGCCATAATTTACATATCAATATCGCCGCTCATAGCTAAGAAGTATCAAAAGTGCCGCTTGAATGCACGTTAGAGAAACAGCTTTCTAAAAAACCTCCATCCACACCTTGTTTTAATTTCTTTTTGTACTAGCAGGGAAATCGAGTTATTTCCTTATGCACTAAAAGGCAATTAAACCGCAGCTAAAAAGTCCTTTCGCTAGATTACAGTTTTGCTAATGCTATACTCACATTTAAAATAAGAGCAAAAGGGACGGTTAGGATGAAACGACATTACTACATCAGTGACGACCTTGATGATTTGGCCGTTATTGAGCAACAGCTAGAAGCTGCCGGTGTTTCGACGCCGCAAATCCACGTACTCAGTACAGACGACTCAGGCATGCAGCAACGCCATCTAAACCAAGTGGAACCTGTGCTCAAGAAAGACGTTGTGAAAGGCACAACGCTGGGCGCGGCAATAGGTGCGATAGGGGCTGTTGTGGTTCTGCTCATAGCGTGGAAAACCGGTCTCACTGAAACCTACACGTGGGTGCCGGCAATATTTCTCTCTATTGTCATTCTGGGTTTCTGCACTTGGGAAGGTGGTTTGATTGGTATACAGGAGCCACATGCCGATTTCAAAAGATTTCAGGCAGATCTGTCTCAGGGCAAGCACATCCTTTTTGTAGATGCAGACCCTGACCAAGAAAGCATTCTAAGAAATGTCGTGACTGCTCATCCCAAATTACAGACCGCCGGCGAGGGCGCTTCAACGCCACGATGGGTGGTCACTGCTCAAAATACGTTTGCACGCTTTATACACCTTGCGCCCTAATCAAGCCTTTAACCTATAACATACTTGGATGTTATCGCCGCACTGAGTGTCTATTAGCAGGTCGCCCCCGCGGCTACTGCAACTGCTTGATTGAGAACTCTGTGCCCGCAGGCTTTTGAAATAGCTGCAAGCCAAACTCTGACATAATAGCCAATAAGTGATCGAAAATATCGGCCTGAATGTCTTCGTATTCCGCCCACTTTACGGTGTTAGTAAAGCAGTATAACTCTATCGGTATACCGTCGTCCGGCGCCAGTTGACGCACTAATAGGGTCATATCCTTACGGATCTTGGGATGCGCCTTAAGGTACCGCCACGCATAAGCTCGGAATGTACCGATATTGGTCAATCTCCGCATATTTACAGCATCATCAGATTCATCTGCCTTCGGCCCCACCAACGTCTGATTATACTTTTCAAGCTCGTCGTGTTTTCCGGCAAGGTAGCCCTCTAATAGCGTAAAACGTCTATAGCCCTTTACGTCCTCCTCACTTATAAAGCGTATAGATGCTGCATCGATGTGCAGAGCGCGCTTGATGCGACGCCCACCGGAATTCGACATACCCCTCCAATTTTTAAAAGAGTCAGTGATCAGCCGCTGCGTAGGAATCGTGGTAATGGTCTTGTCAAAGTTTTGCACGGTCACAGTATATAACTCCATATCGACCACATCTCCGTCAGCGCCCAGTTGAGGCATCTCGATCCAGTCTCCTACCCGCACCATGTCTTGAGCGGCCAACTGCACACTTGCCACTAACGACAGCAAAGTGTCCTTAAATACCAGCAACAGTACTGCGGTCATAGCGCCAAAACCGCTAAGTAGCAGCACCGGTGATTGATCAAGTAACGCCGCAATAAATAGTAGACCTCCCAAAATCACTACCGCGAGCTGTAATAGTTGAATAAAACCCTTGATTGGTCGTTGGCGGGCCTCCGGATTAGATTCGTAAATATCATTAGCGGCATTGAGAACAGCAATGATAGTAATCGCAGCCACCACCATCACATAGGCGCTGGTCAGGTTCATCACGAAAGTTTCCAGTCCCACATCGATACTCGGCAGAAAATTTACACCCATATGAATGGTGAACGCGGGGAGCAGCTGCGCCAGTCGTTTACCCACTCCATTTTTAACTAAAGCGTCACTCCAAGTGTATGTTGAGTATTTCGCGATAGCACGTAGCCCAATATCTAACAATCGGCGTGCTATAAAGTAGCCAAGCAAGGCCATCATTAACAAAATCAAAACTACGGTAATATCGGGTAGCGCCGGGTGATATTGGGCTAACTGCGTTATCATATTCATCACTGTGACCTGTGTGCAGTTGAATGTAAGCACGCTACTCGAGCCGTGCTTTAGTTTGCAACAGAATAGGGGATTTCTATGATGTTTCCAGTATTATTTCTCCCACTGGCCTTGCTGCTCGCGTCTAGTTCCGTCGCAGACACAGCACCGTTACCCGTTGATGCTTCTGCAGTGCCAACTGCCAACACAATTGCTGATTCAATTTATTACGGTGGCGATATCCTCACGATGGCAACCGACGCCCCTCAGTACGCAGAAGCGGTTGCCGTGCTAGACGGAGAAATTCTTTTTGTGGGTAGCAAAAAGCTGTCAGTTGTGCATCAAAATGCTAAGACAGTGATGGTAGATTTGAACGGGAAAACAATGTTGCCGGGCTTCATTGAGCCGCATTTACACCCGTCCATTGCCGCGATCATGTTGCCCAATGAAATCATCGCACCTTATGACTGGGTGCTACCTGATGAGACAAAAATTGGCGTACAAGGCCATGACAATTACATTGACCGCATTACGACATCAATCGAGGAGAATGCGCAAAGAGAGCAAGTCTATTTTATTTGGGGCTACCACCAGCTTTGGCATGGCGAGCTATCACGCGATATCTTAAATGGGATTGCGCCGGATCAGCCTGTGGCCATCATACATCGCTCATTTCATGAAATTTATCTTAATGATGCTGCTATTGCCGCAATCGGGATTCAGGAGGCAGATTTTTTAGGGAATCCACAAGTGGACTGGGAGGCTGGTCATTTCTATGAAGCGGGCTGGCTGGCTTTAGTGCCGAGAATGGCGTCCAATTTGCTGGACATAGAGCGCTATCTAGAAGGCCTAAGTATCATGAGTAAGCTGGTGGCTCAAAACGGGATAACCACGATTGCAGAGCCGGGATTTCCCAGTGCGAATTTTGAAGCAGAATATGCCCTGTTAAAAATGGAGATGGATAAGTTACCGCCTTACAGCGTCTATCTGATTCCCAATGGCACGCAGCTCTATCGTATGAAAGGTGGCAACAAAGAAGCGCTGGCGTTCACTAAAGACCTGCATGAGAAATACAATACGGACAACATTAAGTTCTTACCGAACCAGATCAAGCTTTTTTCTGATGGCGCTATTTATTCTCAGTTGATGCAGATGCAAAACGGTTATACAGACGGCCATGATGGGGAGTGGATGACTCCCCCAGAGCTGCTCAAAGAGCAGCTAAGTCTATATTGGGATAATAATTACAAAATTCACATGCACTCCAATGGCGACTTAGGTATTCAGCAGGTTTTAGATTTTAATAGTGCTGATCAGAAGCGATATCCACGATTAGATCATCGTTTTACACTGCATCACATGGGATATTTTACTGATGCAATGGCACAACAGGTCGCAGATTTAAATATGGAAGCATCTGTCAATCCATATTATCTATGGGCTTTAGCAGATAAATATTCAGAGATTGGCCTAGGCGCGGAGCGCGGCCAAAACCTCGTCCGAATTAACTCACTGGCAAAAAAAAATGTTCCAATCTCGTTTCACTCAGATTTCTCGATGGCGCCGATGGAACCGCTGACACTGGCCTGGACAGCGGTCAACCGAGTAACCTCGCAGGGCAGTAAATTCTCTCAGGATCAGCGCATAGATCCATACACTGCCTTGCAAGCAGTCACCATCAATGCAGCGAGAGTGTTAAACCTAGAAAGTGAGATTGGCTCTATCGAGGTCGGAAAAACTGCAAACTTCGTCGTGTTAGATGCAAACCCACTGCAAATAGAGCCAATCATGCTTAAAGACATCAATATCCTAGGCACCATTTATCGGGGCGAGCAGCTACATAGCAATAGATAGAGGCATGGGACGGACCTAACGGTTTTAGAAACGCTTCTCAGTCTCTATTGATGGCCAGCGTTGGCCCAGTGCAAAAACTGTACTGCCGGCAAGGAATCTCTGTTATCTTTTGATATCTGCATAAACAATACTGATAGTTTATCTAACCATGCCAATAAAACTGCCCAATTTCGTGGCCTGCCTCGTTATCTCCGCACTTGCTGCGGCATGCGGTGGTGGCGGTGGCGGTGGAGAGGCAAGCGACAGCAGCGCTCCGATGCCTCCTGCCCCACCCGCTCCCGTTGATCCCATTGCCCCTTTAGAAACCTTTACCCTGTCTGGCACAATTTCGACGCCAGTCAGTCAACTAGTCGATAGTGACACCAACGATGGGAATAAGCCGGCTATCAGCAATGATGATCTAAGCCGGGCTCAGCCAATACCCAATCCCATCACGATAGGCGGCTACGTTAATGTGCCGGGCGCCGGTGCTTCAGGACGCTCTACGATATCCGGAGATATCGATGATTTTTTCAAAGTGGATCTACTTGCGGGCCAGAGAATCACGCTGCTGGTTGCTGATTTTGAACAGGCTGACGCCGATTTGTATCTGATCGATTCTGACGGTGTTCAGATAGAAAATTCCCTGAATAGCGGCGAAGTCGAATCCTTACTCGTACCTGAGGATGGAACTTATTTTGTCGTCATTAATGCGTATGAGGGGGCAACAAACTATATTCTTGCGATCGGCAACACCCCGATTCAGGCTCACCAACGCGGATATAACGTTATCCCATGGGAGGCCGTGGTCACTTATAAAAACGACACCCAGCAGTTGAGCAGTGAGTTCCAGGCTGAAGAGATGAGTCGCAAACTTGGCATGCGACAGCGAGCGGGTGGACGCGGACGCGGACGTCTAATGGCTATGCAAAAAGGGCTGTCGCTCCCCACTCAGGTTAGTGTCCAGCCGGCCAGTTGGGCCGCAGATATCGGCACCATAAGCGACCCTAATCTAAGAGCACGTACAGAGACCTTGATGGCTATCAAGGCGTTACGCAGGGATCCACGGGTCCTCTATGCCGAGCCCAACTACCGAGTTAAAGCGCTAGCGGCCCCAAATGATCGAGCTTATCCACTGCAATGGCATTACCCACTGATAGCAATGGCAGAGGCTTGGGACATCGGCACCGGTAATCGCAATGTGGTGGTAGCAGTAATTGATACCGGCATCCTTCCAAATCATCCTGACTTAGCCGGACAACTGGTACCTGGATATGATTTTGTCAGCGACATTGAGCGCGCTAAGGATGGTGACGGCATCGATCCCGACCCACAAGACCCGGGCAGTTCTCTGGGCGGCAACGCGTCGAGTTTTCATGGCACGCATGTCTCCGGAATAGTCGCCGCCCGAGGCAATAACACCATAGGAGTAGCCGGATCTGCCTATGGCTCACGTGTTATGCCGTTGCGCGCACTAGGAGCCGACGGCGAGGGCACATCCTATGATATTGAACAGGCATTGCGTTACGCCTCGGGCCTACCAAATGACTCCGGAACAGTGCCGCAGACAGCCGTTCAAATTATCAACTTAAGCCTCGGCGGCGCACCCTATAGTCAGGCTACTCAGGCACTTTATAACGAGGTGCGGGCCGCAGGTATAACTGTTGTGGCCGCAGCGGGCAACGAGGCCAGCAGCCTTCCCTTTTTCCCCGCGAGCTATGACGGCGTAATTTCTGTCAGTGCGGTGGATGGACAGCGACGACTGGCCAACTACTCCAATATTGGCTCCGACATTGACGTAAGCGCCCCTGGCGGCGATAACGGTATTGACTTTAATGGTGACGGCTATCCTGATGGCGTGTTGAGCACAGATGGCAGCATTAGTGAAAACGGGGTTGACTATGTCTATACCTTTCGTAGCGGCACATCAATGGCAGCACCCTTGGTCACAGGCATTATCGCACTGATGAAAGCTGTAAATTCCACACTACGGCCTATCGATATAGATGCCCTACTAGCCTCGGGAGCTCTTACCGACGATATTGGTGCCCCGGGCAGGGATGATCGGTTCGGCTATGGCATTATTAATGCTCAGCGCTCGGTACTTGCTGCCCTCGAAGCAACGGGGAGCCGTCCTGCTGATCGCCCGCTGCTCACAGCTTCGACCAACACACTAAACTTTGGAAACAATGCCACGACACTAACTCTACTGTTGCGCAACGGTGGAGAAGGAGACCTGAAGTTAGAGTCTCTGTCTGTTTCTACGTCTTGGCTGAAAGTTGTCGCCGTGGAGGTGGATAGCAGTGGGTTAGGGGAATACGAGGTGACGGTGGATCGAACCCGCCTTCCTCCGGGAATCTACGCTGCCGATATCACCATTCAGTCATCAAAAAACAACTTAGCCGTGCGGGTCTTAGCTACCGCAGGAGGTACGGACACCGGATCAGATCTCGGCGTAATTTATATTCTCCTCTATGACCCACTACAAGATGATGTGATTGCACAAACAAGTGCTCGGAGTAACCAAGCAGATTATCCATTCCGATTTTCTGACATCCCCGCTGGGGGTTACCAAATTCTAGCAGGCACAGATACTGACAACGACCTCTTTATTTGCGATGCCGGTGAAGCCTGTGGTGCATGGCTGACAACAGACCAGCCGGTTCAGATCGAGCTTAAAAGTGATCTAAGGGAACTTAACTTCCCCGTCGGATACCTTGTCTCACTTCCTGCCACCAACGCGGTCAAGGGGTTCAGCTCGCAAACAGGTTTACTTCGTACACTGAAAAAGCAAGACAAGGGTAGAGGTAAAAAGCGAGCGACTAAAGTCGACTAATGGCACTTTAGCCGAGGTTTTAGTCGCAGCCGCGCGCGCGACGTCCGTTTAAGTAAAACGCCGCAAGCGCCCCTCTATCGGGCGGCTTTTCGCTTAGCTGGCGCTTTCTTCTTCGCCGCGGGCTTCTTCTTGGCTACAACCTTTTTCTTCGCCGCGGGCTTCTTCTTGGCTACAACCTTTTTCTTCGCCGCGGGCTTCTTCTTAGCTACAACCTTTTTCTTTGCCGCAGGCTTCTTCTTGGCTACAACCTTTTTCTTTGCCGCAGGCTTTTTCTTAGCTACAACCTTTTTCTTTGCTGCAGGCTTCTTATTAGCTACAACCTTTTTCTTTGCTGCAGGCTTTTTCTTAGACTTAGCTGCAGCCTTTTCAACTAAACTCGCCGCTTGATTTGCAGCCTTGGCTTTACGATCAGCAAGAACAGCTTCGGCCTTAACCGCCACAAATTTCTCAGCGGCGTCGTATGCGGCTTCAGCAGCCTTCGGCAGTGATTCAGCCAGTCCTTGTGCATGCTGCATCAATGCGTCAACTTTTTTCTTGTTTTCTGGTGTAACCTTTTTTTGAAGTGCAGCTTTAGCACTTTTTAATCGCGCTTTAGCGGTCTTATGCCTCTTCTGCGAAGCAGCAAGTTCGCGTTTGATGCGGACATGTGCTTTTTCTGAATCAGAGACCAATTTCTTACGAAGCCGATCTACTTTTTTGTGAGCGTTTTCTGCAATTTTGGTCGCTTGAGCTAGTTCTTTTTCCAACATGATAAGGCCACTCCTTATTAAATTTTAATGTTACCACTTGAGTGTATTACTAAAACACAAAGATGTAACGTCTATTTTTTAATACACAATTTTTCATTCAGGCTTATCAATGCGTTTTCTCAGCAAAGTCTTTCTGTTTTTTGTCGGAGCTCTTTGTGTCCGCATTTACTAGGTTTAAATACTTTTGCGTCTTAACCCCACCAAGTACGAATTTAATCTATTAAACTCGCAGTATTAGGACGCGCGTAACGTATGAAATCTTGATGATTGGAACCCAGCTCATCTACATGTGCGGCGACGCTAAACCGTATTCAAGCAACGGGTCAGCCATCTTTAACGACGGGCAAGAGGGCACAGGCGTCAAGTTAACGAAACTGCCAAAGCTAATTCCCCAGCGCTAATTGCTGCCTAGTCAGGCATCAGTATCGCCCTGCCGCTTAAATGATGGCTCGCGGCATCACAGCAGTTTGTTGCTTTTTTGCTTGTGAATTTCTCGGTCCGATAAAAACGATTTGGACTCACCGGTCGCAGTGGATCCAGTTTCCTCACGCGCACGGATTGCAACATGCCTAGAGATAAACTGGCTAATCCGCAATTCAAGAGTAAAACTTAAAAAATTGCTGCCGCGAAGTAAATTGCTGGGAATCGTGAGACAGTAAAGACTCTAAATCTGATAGACACACAGAGTTCATATTTCTTATACTTTCCCTAACAATATAACGGCACCGGGCACAAACAATCCTCAGCCAACATCGAACCGGCCGAGAGACCTGAAGGGGGAGCGTTTAAATGTTTACTACATCAATAGAAAAGGATAGAGAAGGTTTTTACATTAGCATTGATGATAAGGCAACAGAATTTTTGGGTCTAGAAAGATACCATCCAGACATGAAGTGGTCAGTTATTCCATTAGAGCTTGGCTTAGCCACTTCCGCAAGAGCGTCTCTTGCGAAGATAGAAGACGCAGTGCGCAACGATAGAAAACCTATCAGCAGCACTGGTGTGTGGAAGCCGGCCAACGACCTGCTGCACGTCATTACTCACAGGACGCCTACAATTCAAGGAGGCTTCAAAACAGTCGAGCATTGGAACAAGGTCAGCGACCTCTACCACGGGTGGCCATTGATGTTAAATCATCATCTAAAGGTACTCCAGCTACCGAATGGGAAACAGTTAACAAGAAAAGACTTGTCTGTGCTTAATTTATTTGTGTTGCGCTCACCCAGAAAGGAAATAGCAAAAGCACACTATTGCTCCGTTGCCGCTATCGAAAAACGTCTCTCAAAGATAAAAAACGTATTAACACCAACAGAGTCAGAATTTAAGGGCCTGAGCCTTAGTGAATGTCTGAGACAATTGAACCTCGTGCCATTCCTCCTCAGTGAGTTTGACCACTTTGACCCCGTCGAGTTTGTCTTGCCTCACGTAACACATAAACTCAGCTTATAGACTTTTCCTGACCACCAGGATGCTAACTTTCTGGGATGAGACGCGCCTATAGCAGCCGACTGCACTTGGACTCACTGAAGAACAGCGGGTCGTGTCTAGATTTTAAACCGCTTGGTCTCTGACAGGAACAGTCGATCCTGAGACGTCAGCTCAAGCCGGCAAAATTCGCGGCTTTTGATTCCAACCAACACTCTGAATGTGAGTCATCTCGCTAGAAGTTTTATAGCGGATAAACCCCTACTTGTGATAGTGGAGTAACTGATAAAATCTGAACGCTCAGCGTGATACCTTCAATATCAACCCAGAAAATAGTAAGGTAAAGTATGCCCACGATTGAATCAACTATCGTAGCGAGATCGCACCGACCTAATAATCAGATTGGCCTTATTATAAGCGGTACTTCCAGAACGATTGCTATTACTTAGAATATCCTCATTCGATGCTAGGAGAGAATATCTCATGACCATCATGCAAAAATTTTACTGGTCCGTTGCTAGCGCAGGCAACGCATTATCACTGTATTATTTGCTGACAACAGGAAGCGTCCTTGCGAGCCTCATTTTCGCTGCCAGCCTGACTTATACGGTAGTCGGCTTTTATGATATTTTTGCTAGTAAGCACACCCTCAATCGCTTGTATCCTGTAGTAGCATATCTTCGCTATTTTCTTGAATCTTATCGCGTTGAAATTCAGCAGTATTTTGTTGCCAATGATCTTGAAGAACGTCCATTCAGCCGTGAACAACGCTCGTTGGTATATCAACGCGCAAAGAATGTACGGGACACCATCGCTTTTGGCACCCAAAGAGATCTGTTAGAGGACAACTATCTGAGTCTGTGGCATTCCCTGCACCCTCGGACCGTAAGCGACACTGCTAAACGGGTGAGCATCGGTGGCCCCAACTGCAAACGGCCTTATGACGCCTCCTACCTCAATATTTCCGCCATGAGCTTTGGTTCTCTCAGCGCAAACGCCATCGAAGCGCTCAACCTAGGCGCGCTGAAGGCTGGTTGCTCACATAATACCGGGGAAGGCGGCGCAAGTCCGTATCACCTTAAGCATGGCGGAGATGTCGTATGGCAAATTGGTTCGGGGTTATTTGGCTGCCGCGACCCCGACGGCAATTTTAGCCCCGAAAGTTTTGCAGCCATGGCGCAAAAGCCACAGATCAAGATGATTGAAATTAAATTGTCGCAAGGTGCCAAGCCGGGTCATGGCGGGGTATTACCGGCCGCCAAAATTACTGAAGAAATCGCCGCTATTCGGCACATTGCTACCGATCGAGACTGTAATTCGCCCGCGGTCAATCCTGAGTGCACTACTCCGATGGCACTGCTTCAATTTATCGCCACACTTCGTCAATTAAGTGATGGAAAGCCTGTCGGTTTTAAGCTCTGTATTGGGAATCCTGTAGAATTTTTAAATATCTGTAAGGCCATGTTGGAGTCTGGCATAACACCGGACTTCATCACCGTAGATGGGGCTGAAGGGGGTACCGGCGCAGCACCGGCTGAATTTACTAATCGCTTGGGGATGATGTGCCTAGAGAGTGTTTTTGTGGTTTATAACGCGTTAGTGGGCACCGGCTTAAAAAATCAAATAAAAATCATCGCATCCGGAAAGACTGCATCCAGCTTCGATCTACTGTCTAAAATTGCAGTGGGTGCAGATTGCGTTAACGCAGCTCGCACGATGATGATGGCATTGGGATGCATTCAGTCACGGCACTGTAATACTAATATGTGCCCCACCGGTATCGCCACGCAAGACCCAGCGAGAGGAAAAGCAATAAACGTGCAAGAGAAAAGTGAACGAGTCAAAAACTTCCATCACAATACCATGGAGAGCTTTTTTGAACTAGTCGGCAGCATGGGACTAGATGACCCAGCTAAGCTTACGCCACAAATGCTAAAGCGACGAACGCCGTATGGTCATTTGATGCCGAGTGGAAGCTTATTGCCGCCGTTACAAGACAAAGATTTGCTACACGACTCTAGCATTAGCGAGACATGGAAAGAATGGTGGCAGCAAGCACAGAGCGCTGATTTCTATGCCCAAGATAACATAATGATATACCCGTCGGAGCTTTCATAGTCAGAGTCCGCCCGACGAACTTAACATTGCGCGGACATGAGAAATGACCTGCACTAAAATACCGCACTAAAGTCTCAGTCTACCTAGTTACTTTGTGATTCACCGCTAAACGAGTGCAAACAAGCGTCCACGTATGGGTTTTCACTGGCGCCCGCCTCATCATGGAACAAGAAAACGAAGCGCTACCACAGCGGCGTTAGGCGCCTGAAAACGCTTAAAAGGTGCGAACTAGCCGGCCTACAAAAAGCAATGTAGAGCCCTTATTGAAGTCGATATCCGCATCGTTTTCTCCCCATTGAATACCCGTGGTCGCTACCCACTTATCCCAGCCCAACGGCTCTGGAAAGCGCAATTCACTCGCGATAATGTAAAGGTTTGCATCATTAGTCTTGTTAAATATCGGGTTGACCTTGTCGCCGTCAAGATCATCATACACAGCGCGATTTAACCACCTGAAGTCTCCACCATTGTACATATGCTCGACCCCTACCCTGTAACCCTCCTGAGACATAGCACCGCCATCAAGATCATGATCAACGTAAGCAATGCTTGGACGAACCACGTTTTTACCTCCACCGAGAACAAACGTATAACCCAGTTCTACTACGGCTATATCCCCTCCTCGCTCGAGCAGTTTCTCTTGAGCGGCACTGAGCCCAAGACCTTGGCCACTAAGCTCGTCATCGATATCTTTTTTCTTCAGCGTCGCCTTAACCTCGAAATTAGTACCGAAAATCTTGTCCCAAGTAACGCGAACACCGCTACTAGAGAGCTCAGTCCTACGCCGTTTTTGATCTGTTAGGTATGGGTTTTTCCATACATCGACCCTCGCAAGAGGCGGAGCCAGAGCAGACAACTGCAAATTACCGATAGCGTCAAAGTCATGGCGGAAGTTCAACGTTGTGTTGCTAGAGAAATCAATACTAGCTTCAGCTGCGGACGCTAACGAGATCCGTGTCTTTTTGTTGTCAAAGGTATAACCAATGTTGTAATCGAACGTCGGTGAAATTATTTTTGTAGTGCCAGGAGAGCTAAGCTTGTAGATTGTAGAGTCAGTCAGATCAATACCGAGTACTCTAGCCAGAAAATTAGACTCTACCTTCCCGCCAGCAGCCCCGCCCGCCAACGAGCCAGAGAACCCGGCTTGATCCGGCATGGGATCTAAGGCCATAACGCTAGTGGTGACTGCAGAGACTGCTAACGCGATCAAGATTTTTTTCATTTTCACTCCCAAGACAGCTTAAATAGATGGTTAATGGTAACATGCGCTTTACCCTGCTTCTACAAGTTCGCCCCAGTCCTGCCCCTCCTACTCTTCGGTGGCCATAGTCAACCACTCAAGCTTCAATTTGACGTTAAACCTCGTTATTCCATCGTGCCACAGGGCTTTAAATCTTTCGGAGGCACAGCTAGCTTTCTGCCTAATGCCCTGTTTTACGCCGCTCCATCGCGAATCGTCCAAACCTGAGCCTATCTAATATCGGAACGCCCCGCGCATCACTAAAACCAATCGCGAGCATCGGAACAGGGGATTAACTATATGGACCATCAAAAGTTAAATGTCAGTATTTTTTGTGGCCTGCCGCCTGCCCGCTATTCGCTGTTCCAACGCAGCCCTGATATGCTTAGCTGAACGCGCATTTATCAGATTTAGGGTAGCCATGCAGACGCCAGTTAAAAGTTTTAGCCTTATTTTTTTACGAATAATATTGCTGCTTGGGTTTTACAGTTTACCGTTAGCCGCGGTCGGGTATCTCCCTGAGCCCGGAATTAACTCGGATATTGCTACTAACCTTGATTCAGAACAGGAAGCTCTGCAATCGCAGCTCACAAGACTAGATCGGGATATAAACGTCTTGCAGGAAATAAGGAAACAAGTAAACGACTTACCCAAGCAAGATCGAGAAGCCGTGCTATTTCGACTGGACGAGCGCAGTTTTAGCGTGTTTCAAACGCTAGATCAGGTGATTAAACTAACAGTACAACTGCCGCCCGAAGATACACAGCGCATGAAGCTCGAAAAGCGTTTGCGTAGCGATCTTGTCGATATTAGCAACGACGCATTCGCTAGTATTGCATCATTGGATAAGCGCGTTGTGCGCTTTAAAAATGAACTTGCCTCCTTTGATGGCGGGCAGCGTATCGCACGAGAGGCATATATAAGTAGTCTAGAGTTGTTGCGCATTCAATACTATGAAAATCAGGTCGGAATTATTGAAGGTAAAAAGTCTCTGAAGATGCCCACCGATATAATGCAGCAACGTGTGCAGGTCTTGTTGCACCTGCGTGCTGAGACGCTAATTGGCAAGCTTCAGTTCGCGGGATCAGCGCTAAAGGAAATGCGCCATAGATTAGCAAGCGAGCC
>PKDD01000046.1 GCA_002862465.1 Haliea sp. | reverse complement strand
GACCAAACACTGCATTAGGGTGTAGCATCATTTCCCGCAGCGCCTCAAAATCGCCGTTAGAGTAGCCCAACAGAGGCATATACAGTATCCCTTTCCCATCGCGCTCCAACATGCTGTCATATGCAAACTCAGCTGGACTGCAGCCGGTCAACGTTGCCTGAGCCAGAACACTCTTGTCTGGACTTGGCTCATAGTCGATAGGATCACCTAAAGGAAACATATTGCCCCATGCGCTCAGCGTCTGCGTAAAAACTTCAGGCAAGCCGACAAGGTCTGGTGGATTATCCAGTATCTCACGGCGCAAAGCAGGCTGTCGCAGCGCTGCTACTCTCTTTTCAAGAGGCAACTGTGCAACTTGCTGATAAGCATCATGCAAAATAAATGGATGTCCCGAGCTCTCAAGGCTGAACAACACACCCGCTGGACGCTGCGCGACCTGTGGTGTCAGGGTACCACCTGCCGCTCGATCCTCATCAACCGCAGCGAGTAAACGCTGCCACTGCTCAGGATCATCGTTGTTTTGCAGACAGGCAAACGTGACTGGCCGGCCCGTTTCTTGCCCGACTTGTCGCATCCATGCTAATTCTTCCTCTTCCGGATTCAGGTCACTAGCCACTTCCAGCACACCATAGCCTACTTCACCCAAAACACGCCCAATCCCAAGAACTTCCTCTCGGTCTGCTGTGGTACCTGGCGCGAGTTCGCCATCTTTTGCGCGGTGTAAAATTGTGCGTGTAGTGGAAAATCCGAGGGCGCCGGCTTCAAGTCCTTCTTTTACAATTGCCGCCATGGCGGCCACTTCCGCAGCGCTGGCTTTCTCATTATTCGCACCACGATCACCCATAACATAGGTACGGACAGCGCCATGGGGAACCTGCGCGGCAAAATCGATGGCGTGCGGTATGCTCTCAATAACCTCTAAATACTGTGGGAATGTTTCCCACTTCCAATCAATACCCTCGGCAAGAGCAGCGCCAGGTATATCCTCGACACCCTCCATAAGCTGTATTAAATAGTCTTCTTTACCCGGCTCAACGGGCGCAAAACCTACCCCACAATTTCCCATAACAACGGTCGTAACGCCATTCCAGCTTGACGGAGAGAACATAGGGTCCCAAGTGACCTGACCATCATAATGGGTGTGAATATCTACCCAACCTGGCGTAACCAATAAACCAGCAGCATCGATCTCCTTTTTAGCTGGCCCGATATCTTTACCAACGGCAACAATAGATCCCGCTGTTATCGCTATGTCACTTTTCTGACCCGGGGCGCCACTGCCATCTATCAGGGTTCCATTACGAATAGCCATGTCATACATAAAAATTTCATCTCCGCTAAATAAGTAAACATTGACACGATAGCTTAATTCTCGCGGGAATGCCTGCCCGCTTCCGCAGGGGCGCACTCAAGAAAGTCCAACCCTTCAACCGGCCGCAGGCGGCGCCCCTGTATTCTGCTACCAACTCTATTACAGTCAGTAGCGACAAGAACTAGCCAGCAACGTAGAGACTAACGCCTACAAATGAAATCGACACCACATAGCCTATCGGAAAAAGGTAACGACAGCGCCGATCCAGTCTGTCGCCGTCTTCGAACAGGCCACGACTGTCCAGCACCCATACCCGCAGATTAACGGCAACACTCGCGCACATTACCAAAAAACTAATAATCATGAACGACCCCAAGACTGTAAGATAGGAGATTTTTGGCAGACTTCCACTGAACATGATCTGATAGGCAACCACCGTAAGAATACCCAAAAACGTAATATCCATGCGATCGCCCACCGAGGAGCGGTCCATCCAAAACACCGACCAGGACAAGATGACAAAAATCATGACAGGAAGCCCGACTAATCGCAGTGTATATCGTGGGTTGCGTTCAATATCAAGCCGGACTTGAAAAGCACTCAAATGACCGGTTTCGCCATTCAAATAACGCGGCTGGTTCTCCAAAATTGAGCTGGACAGTTTGGGTGTATGCCACTGCGGGATTTGAACTTCATACTGGCCATTATCTCGTATGCCGCTGCTCGCTGGATCTACCCTGAAAACTACCTGATCGCTCTCAAATCCCAGCACTTCAAAAGTAGCTACCAACTGCTGACTATCGAATGGATAGCGCGCTAACTTAAAATGTGACTTTGCTTCGCCTTCAATTTCTTCAGTATAATAGACGCTGCCATCCGACGTTATCCGTAAGACAAGCCCTTCTTGTTCGAATCGTCCGGCTTGATTAGCTAGGAACACCTGAGGCCACCACCCCGTGAATACCTCGTTGAACTGATAATAGCCCTGATAATATAGGTCGTCGTAGCCGGTCACTGCGGGATCAAATGCCAATCTTGAATCCTTCCAGTGCATACTGAGCAGTCCCTCAAAATGAAAGGTTTCAGTCTCTTCGCTAATGAAGTTAACATTACTCAAATAAAAGCCGATATCGACGACTACGGGGCCCTCTCCCCCAGGCGGACCCAAGAGGTTGTTCTTCGCCTGCGTGCTAGCACAGAACACGACAAGGACACTCAGAAGCATATATCGGGCTGTCAGTAGCATTCTTGTTGGCTTCCTAA
Source organism: Haliea sp. (assembly GCA_002862465.1). Classification (GTDB taxonomy): domain Bacteria; phylum Pseudomonadota; class Gammaproteobacteria; order Pseudomonadales; family Halieaceae; genus Marimicrobium. The sequence continues at coordinate 16,374 of PKDD01000046.1, read as the reverse complement.
AGATCAAAGGAGAAACGGACTCGAAGATTACTCATAACGGGCCTCGGTGGCTAGTCGATATATGCGGATATAGTAATAATGTTAAACAAAAATGACACTAGCCGCGAGAGAATATAGAGTTACCGCACAGTGGAAGTTGGAGAGAAAATTTTTATGCTTCGAAGAGAACGAACACTTTTAGTGAGTGTTTTTAGTGCTATTTTGTTTCTGCTTTACGGGGACCAGTGGATGACTATGCTGGGAAACCCTTTATGGTTTACCGGGATTTCAATCTGGCTATTTGGAGTAATCTTGTTTGCATCGATTGCTGCGGTCCGACATGCCGAGGTTCTAGCGAGCGAACTAGGCGAACCATACGGCACACTGATTTTAACCATCGCAGTAACAACCATCGAAGTCACAATGATTGCTAACGTCATGCTATCGGGAGACGAACATCAAGGCTTCGCTCGAGACACATTATTTGCGGTCGTGATGATCGTAGTCAACGGTCTGGTAGGCTTGTCGCTACTGCTAGGTGCGTTGCGCTTTCACGAGCAGCAACATAATTTGCAAGGCGCTAATGCGTATCTCGTGGTGATTATTCCGTTAGCAGGATTTGGGCTAATACTACCTGACTTCACAACGTCGACATTAGATCAAAGCCTCTCAAACTTTCAAGCCGCTTTTCTTATTCTGATGTCACTGGGCCTTTATCTGGCATTCCTACTGATCCAAACCAGACGTCACCAAAGTTATTTTGTGATGGGACTAGATAGCTCGCAAAAATCTACTACTGAGAGCACGCCTGATTCTCCGAAGGTTTATTCGATGGGGGTCCATGTATTCTTATTGATTGGATATCTGCTATCGGTCATTCTGCTCGCAGAAAAAATTGCTCAGCCAGTGGACTATAGCATTGGAGTATTGGGAGCACCGATGGCGCTGGGCGGTTTCTTTGTTGCATCACTGATACTTGCCCCCGAAGCAATGAGTGGCATTCGTGCTGCAATGCAAAATAATTTGCAGCGGGCTGTTAATATCTTGTTAGGGTCAGTGCTTGCAACAATAAGCCTGACAATTCCTGCAGTTTTAATCATTAGCCTCCTAACCAATCAACATGTCATTTTAGGTTTACCTAATTCGCAAACCGTTTTACTTTTAGTGACCCTGATGGTCAGCATGATGACTTTTAGCAGCGCGCGGACAAATATTTTACAGGGGGCAGTACATATCCTGTTGTTTTTTGCCTATATCATGTTGATTTTTCAACCATAGGTCAGTCCTCCTTGTACTATTCATGATTTAGAAAATGTACACTTTACCTGCTGCAATGATGGATAAAAGCCATGTTGAAAAAACTCGTGTTAGGCGCGCTACTTTTAGTTGTCCTGTTAGCTGCTGCGATATGGCTAGGCGGCGGGAATGATGTCTATGAGCTTGCTCGTGCGACCTCGGTTTCCACTGCGCCTGCAGACTATGCCCTTCAGGATGACAGTCGCATCTCGGTGCCAACGCCGCAACCCTACATTGATCAACCTTACAACCCTCTCAAAAATGTCTACTGGGGCGACTTGCATGTTCATACAGTGGAGAGTTTTGACGCAGTATTGTTTGGCACAACTCTGACTATTGAAGACGCCTATCGGTTTGCACAGGGTGAGAGCCTCCGCAATGCGGGAGGTGAACTTATGCAGTTGTCGCGTCCCTTAGACTTTGTCGCCATCACGGATCATGCAGAGAGTTTTGGGCTAAGAACTCGTTGCCGGGATACAGATCTATCGCTGAAAGAAAATATAAATTGCTGGCTTATGGATACGCCCAATGTCGTGACTTTTCTATTACTAAAGGCAGTGGCCAATGAACCCACTGAAGTAGCCAGTAGCGAGCAGGCGGCGGGGGTATACCGCAACATTCCCCGCAGCCAACCAACACTCGCTAATTTCCCTATTTGCACTCTGGATGAAACAGACCTTGAGCGTTGTTACCGCGACAGTAATAGTGACTGGGCGCAATATAAAGCGTTGTCGGACAAGCACAATCAGCCTGGCACCCTGACAGTTTTTTCGGCCTACGAATATTCGCCGCCCCTTCCTGACTCTGGCAAGCATCACCGCAATGTGATCTTTAATGGCACGGACCTCCCTGAGCATGCGACGTCCTATTTTGATGCCAGCAACGCCATAGAGTTGTGGAAGACCTTGGAGAAAGACTGCAGCGGAAACTGCGATTTTCTCACTATCCCACACAACATGAATAAAGGGTGGGGGCTTTTCTACAGTGAAAATACCTGGGATGGGAAGACCTACGATGAGGAAGGCTGGCGGCTACGACAACGACGCGAACCGCTCGCTGAAGTTTATCAGGTTAAAGGCTCGTCAGAATGTGCCTTGGGTGTTGGGTCCACAGACGAAGAGTGTGGCTTCGGTCAAATATTAGAGCCTTGCCAGGCTGGACAGGAAAGCGGATGTGCTTTTACCACCAGTTTCACCCGTCAAGGGTTAAAAATTGGCCTTCAAATGCAAGCAGATATGGGATTTAACCCCTTTGCCTTCGGACTGATTGGCTCCACCGATACGCACAATGCCAGCCCGGGTGACGCCGAGGAATGGGACTTTGTGGGCAAAGTTGCAGCGGCATCTTCACCAGCTGTGCGCCGCATGACGGAATGGGACGACCGCAAACCATACGAGTCTATTTTGCAATTTCACACCGCCGGAGGGCTCACGGGAGTATGGGCAGAGGAAAATACGCGGGATTCGATTTTTAAAGGCATGCAGCGTCGTGAGGCCTATGCGACCTCAGGGCCACGCATAATGTTGCGCTTTTTTGCAGGCTGGGGATACGACGAGAATATTACCGAAAGGCCTGATGCCATTGCTTTAGCCGTTAGTGGTGGGGTGCCCATGGGTGGCGTCTTGACACCAGCAAAAGAACAAACGGATAGTCCCACATTCTTCGTCTGGGCAGCGGCAGACTTGATGAGCGCGCCACTCCAGCGCCTCCAGATGATAAAGGGATGGATAGATGCAGATGGCAATACTCGCGAAAGCGCGCAGGACATCAGCTGCTCGGACGGGTTACCAATAGACCCCGCCACTCAGCGTTGTGTCGATAACGGCGCGTCCGTCAACATTGCTACCTGTGAGGGCCTAGGTAATACCGGTGCCACTCAAATGGCCGTCCGCTGGAAGGACCCAGACTATCAACCCGAGCAGAACGCTTTTTACTATGTGCGCGCCCTTCAAAACCCTACATGCCGCTGGTCCACCTATGATTCCTTACGATTAGGCCAAGCGCCGCCTACTCATGTGCCTGCGACGATTCGGGAGCGGGCTTGGTCCTCGCCAATATGGATTCAGCCTGCAAACTGACATGCGGCTTCTTGCGCCGGCACTATTGTGGGTTGATGAGCACATTGACATCGATTCGACCGGAATATTCTACGGTGGTAAGCGGCTACATCTACTTTATTTTCGCTAAAATTTGAGGGCATGGCGTGAAAAAATTAGCTACGACTGCTGTGATTCCGCCCATGTTGGCAGGCTGCGACCGCATCGATACCTTACTGTGGGAGCCAAATATCACGCCAGAACAATGGTGTGAAAGCATGCCTTGTGTCGAACTCTTCTCAAGCGGCATGACGCTCACTCAACCCAGCTCAACAATTTTGATCTATTTCCTAGGGCTAATATGGTTATGGGCAGGATGGCGATTCTGGCATCTAGCTAGCGGACAGAAATCTCGGCTCTGGTGGTCGATTTCCATGGCGCTGGGGGGTATCGCTGCGATATCGGCCGGCACGAGCTATCAGGCATTTGGTTTTGAGTTTAAATGTGCTGAACGAGAGTTTTGCACATGGACCAGTTGGTGGGAAATAGCCTATCTTACGCTGCAAATCGGCAGCGTGAACGCTATGCTAGCGGGTGTTGCCTATGCCTGCGCAGATGGGCTAAGAAGACGCCTGCTACTTACATACGGCATCGTCAATACGATTATTTACTGCTTTGTCGCAGCCGCTGGCGCATTTCTACCCAACAGGTTTATGATTTCTTTTGAGATGTTGATAGTGTTCTCCACACCTGCATTCTTTGCCTGTTTCTTGATTAACGGCTGGGGCTATATCAGTAACAAGTCTGATAAAAACAAAATTCTACTACGAGCATGGATAATTATGTTCCTCACTAATGTGTTCTATTACGGTTACCTGCTGCTCGGTTATACCCAGACCCTCTGGTCGAAGGGCGTTTGGTTTTCAGAAAATGATGTTTTACACGTGCTAATGCTGATCTGGGTTTGGTATGTTGGCACTGCTGTTGTTAGTATCATGAACGATTCAGAATCTTCAGCTTCGCTAATGGATGATTCTGCATACAAAAATAAGCACTAATTACTCTTTGGCGGCTATGACCGAGGTTGCCCTCTCTGCTACTGTAATTCGACATCATAATCTGTCAATGAGTAAACACCTCACCACGGTAAACCGCGTTCTGTTACCACTTCTAATTTATCAATGGCGTTACCATTCCAAGTAAGGCACAGCATGTGAATTCACAGCACCTAAGTTCTAATCAGCCCGCTTACATCAAATGGATAAACTATATTGGGGCGCAATTTAGAAGGTCGGGGCACAGTGCGCCTCAGTTGAAAACGGATCTGTTAGTCAAACGCGCAATACGAAAAACAGGGCTCCAAGATTTCGGTGATATGGCATTCAGGGATGGGCTAGAGATACTAACGACAGAAGTCAATGATCAGGCACAACTCTCCCAAATCGGACAGATAGCGGCATATTATAATTTATTGGACCATCTCTGCGTCCGTCTGCAACTAGTAGATTTTCGCAAGCGTCGCCCCCAAGTGACGCGCCAGACCATAAAACGACCGCTATTTATAACAGGGCTGCCACGAACCGGCACCACGATACTGTATGAACTGATCGCGCAGGATCCGTCTATTCGGTCACCGGCAAGCTGGGAAGTGACTAAGCCGATTCCCCCGCCTAAAAAATTATCTTATGCCAGTGATACAAGAATTAAGCATGTGGATAGAATGCTTGCTCTAGCAGAAAAGCTTTCGCCAGGATTTAAAGCAATCCACACTATTGGTGCGAGGCTGCCGCAAGAATGTGTTTATATCCTCGCGTCTCATTTTATTAGTGAGCAGTTTGGGTACATGTATAACATACCAAAATATAGAAGCTGGGCGCTTAACCAAGACATGACTGCATCATACCGGTGGCACGCCAACTTTTTACAGCATCTGCAGATTGATTTCGGTGAAGGGCGCTGGGTTCTCAAGGCGCCAGCTCACCTCGCCTATCTGAGATATCTGGTCGCTCAGTATCCGGATGCAGCTATTGTTTGGGCGCACCGTCGACCGCTTGATGCAATCTCTTCGTTCTCTAGTCTTGTCTGTAAACTGCGGAGCGGATTTAGTGACTTTGTGAATCCTATAACTATCGGCGAGCATGAAGCTCGACATTTCTCAAAAATCGTAAAAGCAGGAATATCAGATCGCAACGCTATGGATGACCGTCAGATATTTGATGTCCGCTTCAATATGCTCTGTTCAGACCCAATCTCTGTCATTGCAAGCCTCTACGACTATTTTGGAATGCAGTTGAGCAACGAAGCTGAAACTCGAATGCATGAATACCTGATGCGGCACCCGAGGCATTTACATGGCGAACATGCATACTCCCCTGAATATTTTGGCTTGGACGAAACATGCGAAGGCGACCTATATTCTGACTATCTGTCGTATTTTGGACGCTACCTACACTAGTGTGTCGCAAAAATATATACCGCTATTATAAGTTGTTATATGCAGTTTAACCGTTCACTTATTAAATGTTACCAAGCCCGAGCGGGAAATCTGCTCTTATGCCCAGACTTCGGCAAATGACGTTGAATTTTGTGTAACGCAATAGCTTCACGAGAGGCATGTTAAGTTCCGGACGAAACATCGTGGCCCTGTTTTTTGCAGATAGTTACACCGTAAATGAGCGTATTTTTTACGCGTCATTTATTGACTTACCCCAAGGCTATCGAGACTAATAATGGTCTAATCTGGATATTTACGTCGCAAATTTTTAAACACTCTTGTTAACCGTCAATGGTTGTTTCCTATTGGTAACATACGTAAAGCATCACCTCTATTTGTGACTGCGATGATGAAACATCCTGTGTCCTACCAGCACGCCAACACGGAAAGCCGAGTCGAAGAACTTTATCCCCCCCTTGACTGTGCTTTTGGTGAAAATTGCCTCACATTGTTTTTCCACACAAGAGTTTTTCTGTAGTAATGTGACGAAAGTCGACATCGTTCGTTAGCGTCAAACAGATGCAAACGTGCAATACGCAAACTGCGGTATAGTGTATCGCAATACTTTCGCAGCCACCGAGCCAAGGTTTGACCTATGTACCCCAACGGACTTTTTGGTCTAGATGCGCTGAGAGTAATGATTTCGCCCATTGCGATTTTTGGTATTATTTTCTTTATTCTGTACCTTCGCAACGATCATATCAAAGCAGGTCGGGCCATTATTCTCCTTCTCTCAATTGGCGTTTTTGCTGTGTTAGGTGCAAAGTTGTTTTCATTGCACGTGCGGGACTGGGAAGTATACCAGCCGCTTTCAAGTGAATTGCGTGGTGGACTTCGCTATCCAGGGGCACTGCTGGCCATGATTCTTTTTGGTCCACTGCTAAAACGATGGATTTTGCCAGAGCTGTCATTACCTCGCTTTCTCGACGTTCTGGCAATAACCGTTTGCTTCTGCTTCGCACTGGTACGATTTACCTGTTTTATGAACGGTTGCTGCACGGGGCCTGAGTGCACCGCGATTTACTGTCTCAGTTTTGAGCCCGGAAGTCAGGTTTGGTATGTGCAGCTCCAGCAAGGCCTACTTGACCACTCTTCTCATCCCAGCAACCCCGTATTACCACTGCACTTCCTATTCATGGCTGCATCGCTTGGCATTGGAATCTTTCTCATGTGGTTCGATACAAGGCGCAATTATAATGGCCAAATTGGCCTACTGTTCCTCTTCCTGCATGATGGCGCTAAAGGAATTCTCGAATCCTTCAGAGTACCCTATGTCGGAGAACTACAAATTACATCATTTTCAATTAGTGCGGTGGGACTAGCAGGTCTAGTCATTGTTTTCTATTATCGCCGTAAAAATTCTGCCTGAGACACCCACTGGCCAGAGAACGTTTTGGTCAACGCGTTTTTATAGCGATCATGTAAGATTTTCACCCTTTTAACGTAAGTCTGGGTTTCCACGTAAGGCGGGATGCCGTTGTGTCGCTTGACGGCTCCAGGGCCGGCATTATAAGCGGCTATTGCCAGCAAGGCATTCCCACCATTTTTTTCGAGAAGCCAAGCTAAATATCGAACGCCGCCCTGAATATTGTCTTCCGGCACTAGGGGGTTGATGACGTCCATGTCTTTTGCCGTATCAGGCATCAACTGCATTAAGCCAAGCGCACCCTTTTTCGATCTCGCCCTCGGCTTAAATGCAGACTCAGCATGAATAACCGCTCTAACCAATGCTGGATCTATCTGATATTTCTTCGACCAACGATTTATCTCCGACTCAAAAGCGTTCAATTGAAGTGGCGTATTTTCCCAGTCAACGTTGGACTCCGGATTACAAGCAAAGCATGACAATTGCACCATCTCATAGTTGATGCCCATGGGCGCACGATCAGAATAGGATTGCACACCGGATGGGTTCCTATATTTATAAATTTTAATAGCCGTACTTTCAGAGGGTGCATCAGATGCCTGCGGAGCCGCGGCCAAGATAGAGCTAGTCTGCGCGGTCACTGCGTGCACGCTTAAGAGCAGTAATGCACATGCAATGATGCCAAGCGAAACTCTCACTCCGTCATCCCCTCGTTATCCACCCTCTCTATTGTAGCCTAGCCTAGCGCGAGAGGCACCGCATCAAGCGCTAAAGTGTTCGATAACGATTTCACCCCCTACTCGTCTGTGGAGTATCAAAAGTGCTCTTTGCTCAACTAATCGCGATAATCTACTCAACATGCAGTCGCAATGCCTTGAATTCAAGCTACACTGCACCCTCAAAGTAAGTCGAGGAAAAGGGTCGCTAGTATCGCTAGTGCACACTAGGATTTTAAGGAACTTAACACGCGGGACGAATTAATGCGGCAAGTAGACATCAATAACGAGCCTGTGGAGCTCTTCAAGATTTTAAAGTTTGAAGGTCTCGTAGCTAACGGTGGCCAGGCCAAATTAGTGATTAGCGATGGCCAGGTGGCAGTAAACGGCAAGATCGAAACTCGCAAGAGGAGAAAGATAGTCGCCGGCGATATTATTGTCTTCGGAGAAGAAGAACTGCTCGTCCGTCTATGTCCATAGACAACATCCCGAGCTTTGTGCCCTCCTCACTTAAACCTACACAGCAGAGTAAGGGTCGAAAATTAAACGTCTGATGTCTAGGTTTTTGTCATTCCGCTACACTGATACGAGATACTCGACCCCTCTGCAATAGGATATGTCAAATGAAAAAAGCAGCAACGGTAGCCATGTTACCCTGCAGCGGACACAGCGAGGCAACTCCTATTTTAGCGTGAGCCGCTGCAGGCAGAGCTTATTAACGTAACAACAGCCCATCCAGCGTCTCGATATCCGCGAGTACGTCGCCGCTCACCAACATAGCCTGTAACCCAAGATCTCGTGCAGCATCCACATTGGCCTGATAGTCATCTAAAAAGAGGACTTCTCCAGCTGAAATACCACCCAACTGCGCGAGGGCAAGCTGGAAAATGCGGGAGTCGGGCTTGCGTATGCCTACGGTGCTAGAGTCCACGACGAAATTAAATAACTCATCAACCGGAATGAGGCTACGCCAGCCATCGCCAAACTCCTTTACATTGTTAGTGATGATTCCAGTCTTATAACCCTCCCGCCTAAGAGATCTCACCCGCTCTACCAGGGGTTGCTTCTCATCCGCGCCTGCGTTGTTACCTGCCATCCGCGCAAATAGCGTGTAAATATCAACTTCCAAATTGAGCGCTTTACCCAGCGCTAGAATCTGATTACGAGCATCGTCCAAAGTAATCTCACCTCGCTCAAGCTGATGCCAAGGGTGGTCGCCATCTCGTTCATAGGAACCAAACACTATGGCTGTGATGTCTGCCGTATCGACACCCAGTTCTTCACCGAAGTCATGGACGGCATGAAAAGGTGAATCCGTAAAGACACCTCCAAAATCAAATAACACGGCTGCAATTTCCTTAGACATTATTCCTCTCCTCGTTAGAGGAGCTATCTTCTCAGTCTATGGCCTACGATGGTAGTAAGCATTTTTTATTTCAGCTGTGTGCAGCCTGCCAATCTGGTAGATTGGACGCCTTAAATCTACAGCACGGGAATAGGTTCTATGGCCACAGAATTGGGAAACCTTGGCGTCTGGTCTTTTATTGATAGCATGACCGCAATAGAGGCTGCAGCGTTTGCGCAACAGTTAGAGGCTTGGGGTTACTCCGCGTTGTGGATACCGGAAGCCGTAGGCCGAGACCCCTTTTCCATAATTAGTTATATGGCAGCTAGTACTCAAAAGTTAATTTTTGCTACAGGCATTGCTAATATTTATGCTCGTGACCCTATGTCGATGAACGCCATTCACAAGACTGTGTCTGAACTTGCGCCAGAACGCTTCATACTCGGACTCGGCGTATCTCATGCTCCATTGGTTGCAGATATTCGTGGCCACGAATATAAAAAGCCGGTCACAACCATGCGCAACTATTTGGAATCAATGGCAAGCGCATTTTATATGGGGGCAATGGCCAAAGAACAGGCGCCAATCCTGCTGGGCGCATTGCGTGAAAATATGTTAAGGCTAAGCGCCGAGAAGGTCAGTGGCGCACACCCCTACTTTGTAACGCCAGACCACACTTCATGGGCGAGAAAAATTTTGGGGCCCGATGCATGGCTCTGCCCGGAGCAAATGGTGTTACTGGAGGCAAACGCAGACAAAGCTAGAGCAATCGCCAGATCGCATATTGCCACCTATAACGGACTGGAAAACTACAAAAATAATTTGAAGCAATTTGGCTTTGACGAGGCTGATTTTGAAAATGGCGGTACTGACAAGTTAGTCGACGCCATCGTCGCGTGGGGCGATGAAAATGTGATTAGAAATCGTATTCAGGCGCACTGGGACGCCGGCGCGGATCATGTCTGCATTCAAGCGATAAAAGAGGAGGCTGACAGAGGACCGGATCTGGAGCTGTTAGCCTTGCTCGCGCCCGCCAATAATCCTGAGTCGTAATTTTTTAACAGCAGCTTATCAAGAAATCATGGACAGCGTGGCGTGGCATCTTGGTGAGCTTCTGCATAAGCTTGAAGGGTATCGCCGACAGGCCGTAATGGTCCAGTGCAGCCAAAAATGTAAGGGCACCGAAGATCCCACTATCTAGCTCCGCCTCCTATGGAGCATTCTGATAACAACCCACGCGCGGCGCGTCTTGCAATTTATAATGGCGATCGACCCAATACAGCGGTTGCATGCGACCTCCATGAAGGCTCCGGCAAATTCCAATCAAACCACCGAGCAGCGCATCCGCAACCGCGTTTCGGTAAGCCGACCTGGCCACTAACTTGTCAGCACTTTAAGGCTGCTCAATCTCCTTGATCTTCCGGAGGATCAAGTCATTCACCATTGATGCCCCCACCAAGCTCAAGTGATTATCATCGACATAATATAAAGCGTCGTCGCCATGTGTGGCGCAGCGACCCTCGATCTGCGTGTTGCAAAACAGTGTGTGGGGATAAACACGATGTAAATTTTTGTGAACTACACCGTCTAGAACGCTAAAAGATGACCGTGTGCGATCAAGATACGCTCTATAGCTCGTACTGACCGTATTCTGATCAACATACCCCAGTTTCTTCTGCAGATTGTTGGCCCTCTCAGTCCACAGTCGAGTGCTTATGTTCCAGCCGACTTCAGGTATTGGGTAGACAAGAATCACCTGATGTCCCTGCTCCAGTATTTCGTAAAGGGTGTGCTGCACTTCTTGTTGAACCGTCGCCCCTGATGAAGTGGGTTGTAAGTTGGGAAAAAATCGTGAGCCATGCTTGCCAAAGAGCTCGATTCCCCCCTCGGTATTATCAAATCCCTCCTCATGTAAATACAGTGGCAGTCTGCCACTTATGATGACAATAGAATTCTTCGTTTCTCGAAGTTCGTCTATACGGCTTCTTTGATAAGAGGCCGAACAGTATTTGAGTTTTCCACCCTGCTCATTGAATTGATTTACGTGCAATGTCGGCCAACATTGAAGACCAACCAAATTTTTGACGTTGTACTGATCTGATAAACGCTCTTTGAGGTTCGGTACTAGCACTCCCATATGGCTATCACCAACGAAATTGATCCATCTAGCGTCAGGGCTAATTTCAGAAGTACAAAATGATCGGCCCGATTTAGTACATTTGCTATCTAATATCACCTCCTTATACCATTGCCCGCTAATATTCTCTTGGCCCCTCAAAATTTTTGGAACACGCTCCTCAAATCCATGCGTTGCTAATGCCGAAAACTGCAGCGCTAATAACAAGAGAGAGCCACTTATGAGTGTAATAACAGCCAATCTAGCGGGAACAAGCAGCTTGTTTCTGAACGGCTGCTCAATGAGGCGGTAGGACACTATTGATAGCGCTAATGTAATCGCTATCCAGCCCGCTTTATCCAGATTATCCGGCGCACTGTCCCTGATTCGAGAGAAAGCAAATATTGGAAAGTGCCACAGATAGGCGGAGTAAGAAATAGCACCCACGGCAACCAGAGGTTTTGACCCCAGTATTCGACCTACGCAATCACGCTGTGAGGAAAAAGCAATGATGAGTGCAGTGCCCACCACGGGCACGAGTGTCTGGTATCCAGGATGGCGAGTAGTCGAACCAAAATATACGCTGGACCAGATCACCATAAAGATACCAAGGGCGGGCAATAGTGCGCTTGAAACACGGTTATAGATGATTCCATGTTTCAACTCGACATAAGCCAGCAACGAGCCCACTAGCAATTCCCAGAAGCGCGAAACCGGTGAATAGAAATTAAAATCTGCATCTCGGAGACCCATCGATTCTGAAAATTGTAGGCTGAAAAGGAAAAGAACTATAAGAAAGCTGAGAAGATGTTTCCTGAAGAATTTATGGGCCAGTAAAACGAGTAAGGGAAATAGGATATAGAACTGCTCTTCCACGCCAAGGCTCCAGGTATGGAGGAACGGCTTAAGCAATGCTGACTGAGTACCGTACTCTGTCGTGGAAAAGTAGAAAAAGAAGTTAGAGCTAAAAAATAGTGTCGCAATGATGCTTTTGCTGTACTCGATAAACTCAGAGGGAATAAGATATAGCCAAGCAAAAGGGAAACTGACCAACATAACGACAAGCAAGATCGGCAGAATACGTCGCATTCTGCGATCATAGAATTTTCTGAAGCTGAATGTTTTTTGTTCGAAGAGCTCAGCAAGTATTATCCTAGTGATGAGATAGCCGCTGATCACAAGGAATACATCTACACCAATATAGCCACCCTGAAACCAACTCTGGTCAAAGGCTAAAAACTTAGCGTGATAAAAAATGACACTTAGAACCGCGACTGCTCTAAGCCCATCAATCTCGGAGCGATAACTCATCGCGCCTGTAGGATTAATATAATTCCTGCATGGTGTTTACCTTATGCTCTTTGATCTCTACATTATCAGACTGTAATTCGCTTGACCATTATTTGTATGATCTAAAGGGCCAGCCAATCTAAGCGATGTCAGAGATTTGACGTTACTGAAAAGTTAACTCGAGGTGGTGGGTAGATGCCACACAAATCTAACTAGGTCGCCCAGAACACTAGTTTCTTCGTGTGCGTTGCGACACGTGTCAGTTCGAGCGGCTCGTAGCGTTTTCGTGCAAGAAGCCTGAGTTCTGCCCGAGCTGGAATCCCCTCCGCATCGTTCTCCTCGGCACTCAATGCAATACGACTTGAGGCTGTCGTTGATATGGATCCACTTTGGGGTCGCAACAGGCCTTTACTAACACCGCCTAGTTTAACGAAACACTACTGCCGGCGTATCAATGTGCCACCTTTTGGGCGAATTTAACGTGTTTCAAAAGAGACCTTCTAAGAAGGATCTCGTCCATTTAATGTCTAGGAGCAACTACAGCATACATATTTTACAACTCGATTTGACCAATACTGACGCGATCTAAGTTCGCGACATAGCAGGTCGACCGACCACTGGCAGACTGTGTTGAAAACGCTCTATCCCACTGTATCCTTAAATAGGACGCGAGGTTGTGGACAGGCTGGAAGAGTCTTATCTTATGAATCAAAATCCAATACTGACACTCAGCCCTCCAGGAAGTTAGCACTGGCCTATACCCTGCCACTGGGTCTGAAAGGACTCAAGGATGCAGCGCTTAAAGCGATGGATTTAGTGAATGTAGAGGTTGCATATTATTCCCCCGGTCATACGGCGAAGAGTTTTAAGGATGCCCGGCAAACGGAGCTTATCTCGCTCTATCCGAAAAACGTGCTCAGGGTTCCGATCCGCATTTGAGCTACGCCACAAAATCAATGGGCTCAAAGGTTGTGATGCGTACTAGAGTAACAGCCGGCATTCCAACTAACTGTCTAGATACAATCCCTATATTCCATTGTGGCTAACCATCTTCGATCCTAATGAGCATGCGGACTGGACCAGCTATACCCGTCAGTACCTCTAAAAGGATTCTGACCCCTGCAAACGGCCCACAGACTGTACTTCTTTACACATCCTATTCCACAAAAAATTATTGCCGAAGTATCAGAGTGTCTCCTTTCTGAGAGAATTCAATGTGTTTCAAAAAAGACATTCCAAGAAGGATCTCGTCCATCTGAAGCCCAGGAGCAACTGCAGCACGCACATTTTGCAACTCAATTTGACCAATACTGACTCGATCTAAGTTCGCGGCATAGCTGGTCGACCGACCGTTGGCAGTCTGTGTTGAAAACGCTCTACCACGCTGTATCCCCAAATAGGATGCGACGTTTTGTGGAATTGCAACACCGGTAGCTCCCGTGTCGAGCATAAATGTAACAGGCTTGCCGTTAATCTTTCCACTTGCCACATAGTGTCCAAATTTATTGCGCCGCAACACCACTTCGCGCACACCGCCCTCAGAGTGCCGCGTCTGCAGATTCTGATTAGGGTTATACTGCTTGTCGAGGATACCACCAAAAAATACGACACCTAAAACAATTAGAGTCAGCCAAGCCAGCGCCTGCATGACCATACCCATGCGCTTATATCCCTCAACTTCATCATCTGATTTCATCCCTAAATCCCTAACCAGTCTTCCGTCACACTAATCACCGAACTCGACAGCGGTTACTGCCAAACGATCACATGACAGGGCTATTGAAGATCGCCAACGCTGCCAATCAGTGCAGTGTACGCTAAATATTATTAAACACTGCAAATGATGCTACCCTCATTTATACTGTCTCCTAGCTAGGCCGCACGCCTCAAAAGAGCCATACGCTAGTATTCAAGAGCGAGTCTGTAAAAGAGTGCAATTTGCAAATCTGAGAGTATGCCGCAATCTTCGATTTTTCGTGAAGCCCCAACCAGGCTACTGTGCAATCATTAGCACACCAACACATAGATAAGTGAGATGAAAAAACGCCATCAGTTTCTTGCCGTCGCCCTGCTAATTCAAATTCCACTATTTGCCTATCCGATTTTGCGCCTCTGCCATTGGCTACGCATGGACTATTTGCAAACGGCGACCGTCCTCCTCCCTCTGTTTTTTAGTCAGATCGTTGCAAAGCTCTATCTGAAAAACGCAAAATACGGCCCCTTATTTTGGCTCCGACGTGGCGCAGATTTGTGGCTAGGCATCAGTCCTTTGCTGTTTTGCATGGTAATCGCGACGGAAGTTCCAATCGCCTTAGGCTGGATAGCAGAATACTACGCCGCCTTGATGGTGATCCTTTTAGCGTCTTTACTAATGGTATATAGCGTGATCAACGCCTACTCGCCCTCAGTGGTTAAAATACAATTATCCAGCACAAAGGTCACCTCTGCCTTAAGATTTGCACAAATCACTGACGTGCATATTGGTTCTCGCTCTAGCGCTTTCCTAAGTCGGGTAATGGAGAAGGTTAATCGTTTGGATATCGATTTTTTGTGTATCACGGGTGATTTCATCGATGCTACTGGGGTTACCGAACAATCATTATCAGCTTTGCGCAGCTGTCACGTACCCGTCTATTTCAGTATCGGTAATCATGAACGCTATGAAGATCTTGACGCTATCTTGCATCGACTTAAAAAATTAGGCGTTATTGTGCTTCGATCGGACACAGCCACGCATGGTGAGGTTCAATTGATTGGCATAGATGATGCGGAGAATCCGTCACAGGTACCGCGAGAATTGGCAACAATTAAACTTGATGCAAAGCAGTTTTTACTCCTTATGTATCATCGCCCTCGGGGTCTCAGTGCCGCTGCGAAAGCAGGGGTAGATTTAATGATTTCCGGTCATACGCATAACGGGCAGATAGTGCCATTTAACTTCGTAGTGGCCAGGGTTTTTGAGCAAACCGTTGGGCTATTTCAGGAAGGTGTGACGCGCCTATATGTATCTCCAGGGACGGGAACGTGGGGTCCGGTGATGCGCCTAGGCAGTCGGGGCGAGGTGACTTTATTCGAAGTGCAACCACTAACATCGACGGCTAACGTGGCCCTATAAATATCTACATCCCGTCCACGGCAGTTACGCGAGAAAACACTCTATGTCTGAAATCCTGACCGATGAAAAATTAGCCACAATCGTCAATCTGACTGTATCGCACTACGAGGATAATGCGCAGTCGTTTTGGGAGGGGACCAAGGATCACGATGTCAGTCAGAATTATGATAATTTTTTGGCGGCGCTTAAACCCACCCGAAAGCTTGATATTTTAGATTTCGGCTGCGGTCCCGGCAGAGACCTTGCCTATTTTAAATCCTTAGGGCATCGGGCAGTAGGGCTTGACGGAAGCAGGACTTTTTGCAGAATGGCGCGAAACGATACCGGTTGCCCCGTTCTACATCAATCGTTTCTTTCACTTGATCTGCAGCGGCATAAGTTTGATGGAATTTTCGCAAACGCCTCGCTATTCCATGTCCCGAGGCAGGAGTTTCCGCGCATCTTACTCGAATTACACAGCGCTCTA
The DNA here is from genome assembly GCA_002862465.1 of Haliea sp. Lineage (GTDB taxonomy): Bacteria > Pseudomonadota > Gammaproteobacteria > Pseudomonadales > Halieaceae > Marimicrobium. The sequence continues at coordinate 155 of PKDD01000046.1, read as the reverse complement.
CGTTCAGGCGGAATACTTTTTTCATCTAATCCCCGTGGTAACAGTGAACAGTTCTCTGGGGAACGTTACGGGCACTTTATGGAATTTGAAGTCTCCAGCACCTACCTAACAAATGCGGGCTTCAAGGTTATCGACCACTATTATCGTCCTGAAGG
>PKDD01000061.1 GCA_002862465.1 Haliea sp. | reverse complement strand
TAATCCAGGTCAGTACTCATTAATTCATTTGTTAATTCCTTGGACTATCGGGTCTTTGATTTACTCCATTTGGAATATAAAAAAATTTAAAAAAACTAAAATAAAAAGATATAAATTTGCACACATGTATTCTATGGTTGGTGTCTACATTGGAGCACTTTTAATTGCTGGTGCATTTACAATGATGCCAGGCAGATTTTTTCATGAGATATTATTTGGATAATGAAAGAAGAAAAATATATTAAGTTTTATAAAACCTTTCACAAAGGTTTCAAAAACAACAAAAATTTTAATTCTCTGTTTTGTTCAAGTCAGTCACCGTTGAATAATTGGTCGTAAACGATAGAAACCAGAGTAAAGTGCAGCATATTTCCTTATAACTGCCCCACGGCGTCTTTATAGTATTATGAGGAGTCACCGTCCGGAGCGAATAACGCTCGGACGGCTACAAAAACTAATTACTATCAGCGGGATTCGCTGCCTTAAAGTCACGAAGGGCGACATTAAATCCGTCTGCGACTTCTTGTTCAGTCGAAACGGAGGCGTTGTAGTCATTGTTCAGCTGTTCCAGAGTTTTTTGCAGGTCGGGGCCAGGAGAGTCTCCTGCGGCAGCCACTTGAGCCGCGGTTACGAGTGGGTCTAAGCACGCTCGGTACTCAGTGTTTGCGGCCTGAAAGGTCTTTACTGCTTTTTGCGCGGCGAGCATCTCTGGCATGCTCGCAGTAGCGCCATCAGGCAGCGTGGGTGACGGTGGCGCTAGGCAGTCGTCAGCAATGCTTGCTGTACTTCCTAGGATCAATCCAATCAGAGCCAGTTTGATATAGTTCATTACAAGTTCCTCGTCTTCTCAGTGTTGTTAGTGTTCTCGTTGTCCAGCATGCAAAACAGTAACAGGACAATGCGCTCCTGCCAAGTTAGGTCTAGTCGCTGCCTGCTCCGTACTCGCGACCAACCCATAACTTATCTGTGCCTAACCCGGCCTCCAGTTGTCTCGCTACTTGCGAGGCTGCGGTTTTATCGGCCAGCCCGATCACCCTGACGCGATAAAATGTCCTGCCCTCTCTGATGCTGGCAGCCACGATAACCTTGCCAGACTCAGGCTGCACCTTAGCCGCCCAGTTTTTTGCAGCGGCCCGGGTGCTATAGGATCCAACATTTACAAACCAAGCACCAGAAGGCATCGTCACGGGGTTTTTGACTGCCGCAGCCGAGGAATCAGTCAATACCAGTGGAGGTGCTCCGGGCGCTGCTGTGAGATCCGCTTGGTCCGGAGCTGGAGGTAGCGTATCCGCTGGAATGGCGTCATTTGTTAAGTCATCGCGACTTTGCAGCAGGCTTTGCCGCTCGTCTAGCTGTGTTTGGAGCGCAGCTACACGATTGCTTAGTCTGCGATTTTCGCGCATGAGCGCTTCTGCATTTTTGGAAAGCCCGTCATATGATTCTTGTAGCGATTGTAATGCTATTCGGCTCACGTCTGTGTCTTCAAGGCCTGCGACTGTGGTCAGAGTTTCTCGTAACTGGCGAAGCTCTTTCTCGACGTCGGCGCGTTCCTGTATGACGCCGTAACTTCCCGCAGCTAATAGCATCAGTGCAACGGCAGCAACAGCTATTAAGCCTAATGGCCAGGACTGTGTTTTATCCTTGTGTTCATCGCCATAAACGCTCTTATTGTCGAGCCAATCATCGGGTTCTCCTGTGAGCAACGGATCAGGTTCGTCTACTTCTTCACCCTCTTTATCGAAGTAAAACACATCTTGTTGCTCATCATCTGAGTCAGCGTTTTTAGACGCTTCCTCTTCAGCCTCGTCATATGTGCTGTAGCCCGAGCTGTAATCTATATCTCTGTCTGGCTCCTCATATTCATAATTGTCATTGGCGGTGAAGCCCTCAAAGTCAGTATCCTGACTTGGCTGCAGGTCTTTAGATTGGACAGTGGACGACTCCGCTTTGTCGCGATCTAAATTCTCGTGTTTGTCTCTGGACATGGATTAACCGTACCTGAGTGAAACAGTCTCCCATTCTGATCATAAAAGGCGGGTAAGGCAACAGCCGGACGATGTAACAGCTGTCGAGCATTGACATAGAATAAGGGTACGTCCTGATGTCCAAATATAGTTAGAATAGGAGTATGGACGTATCTGATATTCTCTCTCCTCTAAATGAGGCACAACGCAATGCCGTCGCCGCCGACAACCAGAACATGCTTGTATTGGCCGGCGCTGGCAGCGGTAAAACCCGGGTGCTTGTGCACCGTATTGCATGGCTAATTAGAGCAGAGAACTTTTCACCGTGGTCAGTTCTGGCCGTTACCTTTACTAATAAAGCGGCTCGGGAAATGCGCAGCCGTATAGAGGAAATGTTGCAGATACCCTCCCACGGTATGTGGGTTGGCACCTTCCACGGCCTCGCCCATCGGTTATTGAAGGCGCATTGGCAAGCCGCGGGTCTGGCACAAAATTTTCAGATCCTAGATAGCGACGATCAACTGCGTCTGGTTAAGCGCGTGTGCAGGGACCTGAGTCTGGACGAGTCTCGGTGGCCGCCCAAACAAGCCATGTGGTATATCAACGCACAAAAAGATGAGGGATTACGCAGCGCGCATATTGATGCACCGCCTGGAGATTTGTTTACTCAGACCATGTTGCAGGTCTATCGTGCTTACGAGACTGCGTGTAACCGTGCTGGCTTGGTGGACTTTGCTGAATTGCTGCTGCGTGCGCACGAATTGTGGCTTAAAAACCCCGAAATATTAAAGCACTATCAAGGACGTTTTCGACAAATTCTAGTAGACGAATTTCAGGATACTAATACGGTTCAGTACGCCTGGCTGCGCGTGCTCGCTGGCGAGCACATTCCAGTGGTCGCAGTGGGTGATGATGATCAGTCTATTTACGGTTGGCGCGGGGCGAAGATCGAGAACATACAGCGCTTCACCGAGGATTTCAGCGCTACTCAGACCATTCGTCTGGAGCAGAATTATCGCTCGACGCAGACGATTTTACAGGCAGCTAATGGTGTGATCGAACACAATTCCGGCCGGTTGGGCAAGGAGCTTTGGTCGGATGGAGAGATCGGAGAGACGATAAGCCTTTACGCCGCTTATAACGAGCATGATGAAGCTCGTTATATCGTAGAACAGGCAGAGCAGTGGTTATCTGACGGAAACACTCGGTCTTCGATTGCAATTTTATACCGCTCCAACGCGCAATCGCGGGTGTTAGAAGAGGCTTTGATTCACAATGCGATACCCTACCGTATTTATGGAGGACAGCGTTTTTATGAACGCTTGGAAATCCGTAATGCTTTGGCATATTTGCGGTTACTGCTAAATCGCGGCGATGATGCAGCGGTGGAGCGGGTTATCAACACGCCGCCGCGGGGTATTGGCAGCAAGACGCTTGATAGCGTGCGGACATGCGCTCGGGACAGAGGCATACCCTTGTGGGCAGCCATTACCGCCGTGCTGGAGGAGAAACACTTGCCTGCTAGAGCTTTGAGCGCTCTTGAAGGCTTTATTATTTTGATTAACGAATTGGACTCTGGCACGGGGGACCTTCCTCTAGAGGACTTAGTGGATTATACAATCCAGACATCTGGCCTGCTCCAGTATCACAAGAATGAGAAAGGCGAGAAGGGCCAAGCCCGCGTCGAGAACTTGGAAGAACTCGTTAGTGCCGCTAAGCAGTTTGTAGGGGAAGACGACGAGCGATCACCGCAGCAGCAATTCCTTGACCGTGCGGCGCTGGATGCAGGGGATGCTCAGGCGGATGAGCATGAAGACAGCGTTCAACTGATGACACTTCACTCCGCAAAGGGGTTGGAATTTCCTTTGGTGTTCCTTGTGGGCATGGAAGAAAACTTGTTTCCCCACCGAATGTCTATGGAGGAGCCTGGGCGCTTGGAAGAGGAGCGACGGCTCTGCTATGTGGGAATCACTCGAGCTATGAAACAGCTTATTATCACTTATGCCGAATGCCGTCGCTTACACGGCAGCGAAAGCTTTAATACGCCTTCGCGATTTGTTCGAGAAATTCCCACGCAGCTGTTACGAGAGGTGCGCGTGCAGGGCACGATCATGCAGCCGGTGAGTAGCTTAACGCAGGCCCATGTACCTGATACAGATCTGTCATTAGGTCAGCGAGTCTACCATCAGACTTTTGGAGAGGGTGTCGTGCTTAACTTCGAGGGTCGTGGTGCTAGCGCTCGGGTGGAAGTGAATTTTGACACTGATGGCAGCAAGTGGTTGGTGTTGCAATACGCTAACCTCCAGCTAATGTAATACAAAACGCGTAGGGATAAGATTAAGAATGAATAACACCTTTAGAGAAAGGCAGGTCATGCCGGTGATTATTTTGTTGCTTGTAGCTGCACTCGTGGCGACTCTCGGTTTTTGGGCTGCAGACAGCTGGGATGCGAGGCCTATCTCTGGCAACAATGCAACTATCGGGGATACCGGAAGTGAGCATTTTCACTGGAAGATGGTTACCACTTGGCCAAAGAATTTCCCTGGGCTAGGGTTTGCTGCCGAAAATTTTGCGCGCTCGGTCGAGGAAATGAGTGGCGGTCGACTAACGGTGCATGTATACGGTGCAGGTGAAATTGTACCTGCCTTGGGCGTGTTTGAGGCTGTTTCTGAAGGCGTCGTGGATGCAGGTCATGGGGCGGCTTACTATTGGAAGGGGAAAGTCCCCGCATCGGTCTTTTTTACGGCCGTGCCTTTCGGTATGACCGCGCAAGAGACTAACGGCTGGTTACATTATGGTGGTGGCCTCGAACTTTGGCAGGAGGCATATGCGCCTTATAACCTTGTACCGATGGCGGGTGGCAGTACTGGCGTGCAGATGGCTGGCTGGTTCAACAAAGAAATTAATTCAATCGAGGATTTGAAAGGGTTGAAGATGCGTATTCCTGGTCTCGCAGGAGAGGTATTTGCGGCGGCTGGAGGTACCGCTGTGACGATTCCAGGAGGCGAACTTTACACCTCTATGCAAACTGGTGTCATTGATGCTGTCGAGTGGGTAGGGCCTTATAACGACAAGTCGCTGGGGTTTCATCAAGTGGCAAAGTATTATTACTATCCTGGTTGGCACGAGCCTGGGTCTATCCTTGAATTTGTTGTCAATAAGGATTCACTAGAGGCATTGCCTAAGGACTTGCAAGCCATTGTTATCTTTGCATCGAGAGCGGCTAATCAGGATATGTTGGATGAGTACACTGCTCGCAACAACGCCGCCTTGCAAAGCCTAGTTAATGAACATGGCGTGCAATTGCGCCGCCTTCCTGACGATGTTTTATTCGCTCTTTGGCGCGGCACTCAAGAGGTGATGCAGGAACTCGTTGAAACTGACCCAATGGCGGCGAAAGTGTATGCTTCCTACAGCGATTTTTATAAAGGCGTGCGCAACTACCATCACATTTCAGAGCAAGCCTATCTTAACGCTCGTGATAACATATTTGGTGACGAAGAGTTCTAGAGTTCCATGCATCGAACTTTTTATGGGCGTAATAGTCCTGCAATTTTAGGGTAGGTTTTCTTCAGGCTGACTATTGCTGGATGGTGCGCGTGCGACCGGAGATATCAATTGCAACAAAGACAAACTCTCCTTCAGTGACTTTAATAGGCTCTCGATCATGCTGCGAGTTAATCCAGACTTCTACTATGATTCGAACTGAGCTACGCCCCACTTCAAGGACATCGCAATAACAGGAAACGACAGCGCCCACGTGGACAGGAGTTAGGAACGCCATACCGTTGATCGCAACTGTAGCCACCCTGCCACTAGCCACTTCACCGGCCGTAATCATTCCTGCAATGTCCATCTGAGATAATAGCCAGCCGCCAAAAATGTCTCCGTTAGCGTTGGTATCTTTCGGCATGGCGACCGTTTGGAGGGCTAGGTCGCCGTGCGGTGCAGGCGCGATGTCGATGTCACTCATGTCAATTACCTTTTTGGAATGGGTTCGCTCGGTCTATTCGATCATCGAAGGCAACCAGGTTGCTATTCCTGGCCAGAACCAGAGCGCGGCTAGTAGCATTAGCTGCATGAGTATAAATGGAACCACCCCCTTGTAGATAGCGCTAGTGGTCACTGATTTAGGCGCAACGCCACGTAGGTAGAAAAGCGCAAAACCGAAGGGCGGCGTAAGGAACGAGGTTTGTAAGTTTAAGGCTATCATGATGCCTAGCCAGATGGGGTCTAGCCCCATCGCCAGAAGAATAGGACCAACAATGGGTACCACCACGAAGGTTATCTCAATAAAATCGAGAATAAAGCCCAATAGGAAAATCACTACCATCACCACCAGCGTTGCCGCCATTACTCCCCCAGGGAGGCTATAGAAGAACTCCTGTATTAACTCTTCCCCACCAAAACCTCTGAAAACAAGTGAGAAAACTGCGGCGCCTATTAGTATCATAAATACCATACAGGTAATTTCTAGCGTCTGCCGCATGGCGTCCTTGAGCCGCCCAATTCCCAGTTGGCCCTTAGCTATTGCCAGGAGTAATGCTCCAATCGCGCCGATACCGGCCGCTTCTGTTGGCGTTGCGGCACCGACAAGAATTGAACCGAGTACAAGTACAATGAGACCTAATGGGGGCATTAGTCCGCGCAGTACTTCGCCGGTGGATACGGCCTGAAGCGTGCTTGGTGGCGCTGTCTCAGGTTTTAGCCGAGCCTGAATCAGCAAATATAAAATATACATTGCGATCAGTATCAACCCTGGAACGAGAGCGCCCATGAACAGATCGCCCACGGATACCGTCTTGGGATTGAGAGTGCCCATGCTTAGCTGAGATCGTTGATATGCATTGGACAGAACGTCTCCCAGCAGGACTAGGGCGATAGAAGGTGGGATTATTTGTCCTAGCGTGCCAGTCGCACAGATTGTTCCGGCTGCAAGTGATGGACTGTAGCCGCTGCGTAACATGCTTGGAAGAGATAGAACGCCCATCGTCACCACCGTAGCTCCGACAATGCCCGTACTTGCCGCGAGAAACATGCCGACCACTACCACAGAAACACCTAGCCCGCCGCGCAAACTACCGAGTAATCGCGCCATACTGTCAAGCAACTCTTCAGCCACTCGCGATTTTTCCAAGATAGTGCCCATGAGGATGAAGAGTGGAACTGCAATGAGGGTCGAATTATTAACAGTGCCAAAAATGCGTGCTGGGAGAGCAGATAAAAAGCCTGCGTCGAAAACACCAGTGAGCACGCCGCCTGTAGCGAAAGCCAGTGCCGTCCCCGCTAGCGTAAATGCCACCGGATATCCCAGCATTAGCAATAGGCAAACCGCTAAGAATAGGTAGAGAGAAAGGTACTCCACTATTCTTTGTCGTTTTTTGTCAGTATGAGCGCGTTGCGGAAGACTTCGGCAACTGCCTGGAGTGCGAGGTTTATCGCCATCAAGGGAATGAGGCTTTTAAGTAAAAATACAGCCGGAATTCCGCCTGGCTCTGCGGAGGTCTCGCGCATCATCCAGGACGTGCTAACGTAATCTGCGCTACTAATCAGTACAAAGCCACATAGCGGAAGAAGAAATATAATGCCGCCAAGGCTATCAACCCAGGCTCGCGTGCGCGTACTGAAGTTGCGGTAAAAGATATCTACACGGACGTGAGCACCAACCTTTAGCGCATAGGCCGCCCCCAAAAGGAATAGGCTGCCATGCATATAAATAACGGCTTCTTGCGCAGCGATCGAGCCTATACCGAAGCCATAGCGCAACACGACGATAAGCGCTGTTACTAGAGCCATACTAAGAGTAAGCCAGGCAAGTAGGCGGCCACTGTACTCAGTAGTTGTGTCGATGATGTGGAGACACGTGAGTATAGCCGAGGTTCCAGTCACGTCGCGTTTTGACCGGGTGGCATCGAGTGTTTGTTAAACACCTGCTTCCACAGAGCAACCACACCCCAGGCGCTCAAGAGAATAATATAGGGGTCGACAGGCACCCGGTATCGGATTTTGCCCCAGGACACGGCATAGCTCAGGGCAAATGACAGCACCAATAAAATAAAAAGCGAAAGTTCTCGTCGTTTTTCTTTTCCTCGCCACATAGAGACTATACCGAAAGCGGCAAAAAGGTATAGAGACCCAACGCTAAGCATACTGACGGACATTACAAGGTCCGATCCAAAAGGAATGTAGCGGACAAAGCGCTCGGTTTTCTTTCTGCGGGCTTTGTCCCTGTGTGATTGATTGAGAAAGCCTACTCGGTTTGGGTAAATCTCGAAAAAGGATAAAAATTCCCCCGGATAACGTTTTGCCATCCTGGTAAACATGGCTACTACGTCGTGATTAGCAAAGCCTTGGTCTGCTAGATTACTATCGCGTTTGGTTTGCTCCTTTGGTTTCTGATTACCCGAGCGGACAGTTATATCTGCGCCTGGCTGAATTACTAGCTTGCTATCGGACTTGATTTGAATGCTTTGGCCGTTCTTGCGTTTGTTTTGAGTTAATTTGGGCGGCTGCTTTGTTGCCCATGGTACAAGCTGTTCAAGCGATCTTGACTCAACGGGAATAAATTTTCCGTGTTTTACAATATTGTGCATCGTCCATGGTAACAGGGACATCAGTGCTGAGCACAGAAAAACAGAAACGAGGAGCAAGCGACCGGGCTGTTTTTTTATTAGAAGCCAAAATGCCACAAACATAATTGACGCAAAAGCCATAGGTTTCGTAAGTGTGGCAGCACCTAATAGCAGCCCGGAAAAAGCGACCCATGCCAAATATGCAGGCTTATCCGGTTTCGCTAAAAGGCACAGTACAGCAGAGGCCATCAGGCATGTTAGTAGTATTGCAGGATAAAGTATCCCGCACATAAAAATACCCATCGGATAGATGGCCCACAACGTTCCTGCGACGATTCCTACGCCTGGGCCGCCAACACGTTTTCCAATGATGGCGATCTGCACTGCGATAATCGCGCCGACAACGGCTTGAACAATACGAATATAAAAGAAGCTCTCGCCACCCATTTTGAATAATACCGCGAGGAACATCGGAAACAATGGTGAGCGATCGAAACTCTCTGGAAGCGTTCCGTGCTCAGCTATATGGCGGGCAATGACGGTATAGTTGAACTCGTCAGAAAAATAAAACCCATCTTTCAAAGTAAAAATGAATACAACCCGGATGAGGAGCGCTATAACAAATAAAAGAAGCAAAGCCTGCCGACTACAAAAAAAAGTTTCGCTGTTAACTCTTCTAAACAATATGTAGCCAATTATTAGAATTTATGTCCGAAGGATACAATTTTCTGCCTCACTATGCATGGTTTTTTTGCGGTTTAAGTGGCAGGAATATGTCGTTAGTCGCCAATTTTGTGGCGCATCAGACGATTAAAAGACATTTTGAGTCTGCTGGTTTCTTTGTACTTCTCTGCGCGCCTGCAGGCTCGCGCTAAAGCATACGAGTTTAACTAGTTGCAGAATCATAAAGCTAAAACCGGAGACTAATTAATAACCAAATATGGGATTAAGGCCTTGTATCAGAGAATCGGCATAGGCTAGATCATCCTCGGAAAAATGTTCGACGAAGCCGCCCACTTCGCCTTTACGAGTTTTATATGTGCTCTCATCGTTGCTGTCTATGGGGCGAAGACGGTCTGAGCCCAGTGTGTTAGATTTTTCTAATTTACGCATATTATCAAACCGGCCAAAGTCAATCGCGGTAGCAATACTTTCATTGCTGATATCGTTTATTCCTGCAAAGTCGAAGACATTGCGTAATACAGTTACGGGATCACTGTGCATCTCTTCGTAGCGGACAATCAGACAGTCAGACACCTCTTTCGTGTTAGCCCAACTGTTGAGAAATGTTAGATAAGTTTTCAGGCTGCCCACGTCGTCACGCAAGAATTCTGAAAAAGAAAGATTAAATTCTTTTTTCTTACGCTTACTTTTGTGGAAATAGGCAGATACGACAACGTCTTTAGGGTCTCTGGCCAGCAGAATAACTTTCTTGCCTTTATACTTCGCTTTAGAGACCTCCACGCTATCCCATCGGGCATTGATGTCCCCATCTCCATGGTATACCAAGAAGTTTGGAATGGATGGGTAAGACGCCGTTGCCATCGCTTCGAGCGTGGGCAAGAGACTATTGTTGCTCTTTAAATGCCGCTGTAGCGCCTTCCCCATTATAACTCTGAGCCATGTGCGGCCACTTTTCGGAAACGACAAGATAACAATATCAGAATGCCAGAAAGTGTATTTTTCGCGGAGTGGTTTATAGATTTTTTTTCGGAATAGTCGTCGGACGTCCAGCATATTCGGTCACATTTCCCTTAGGTAAAGAAGCGCCACTCAGGCTAACGGGCCGTTGTTTTCTGAGCATTTGAATGTCACCACGAGGTTCAGCTAAATAGGCTTTTATTTGCGTGATCATCGCGTAGTGCACACCCTATCGGAGTAACTCTAACGCCATATTCTGCAACTGTCGACTGAGATATTCCCAATTAAGCAACTTTACACCGCCCTAAAACACATATTGTATCTGGCTGCCTTATGAAGATTTTTTTCTTGATGTTTTCCTTTTCTTTCGTGTCAGCAATTTTTCCAGTACGAGAGTAATTTCTGGGTAGTTCATCAGCCAGGCCCCACCCGCATAGACCAACACGCCTAAAACCGGCGTTGTGATCAGTTGCACCAAGTCTGTAAGTGTTTGGGACTGAAAAGTGACGAGTTCAGCCCAGTAGATACAACAAACCCACATAACAGCAGACAACGCGAGTATACGTAATAGCGCCGTCAAAAAACTTTTAAAATCATAGGGTCCAATACGAAAGTACAAATAAATAAAATGTAGGGGCCAAGTGATAGTTAGTGAGCCAGCCAGAATAATACCGATGAATCCATACCGCGGCATTAGCAAATACATAAGCCCCAGATACATCGCTAATTTTAAGTAGGCATCAAAAGAAATAAATTTCACAGCGTTGATTGAATACAGTGCCTTGCTACTTAAACTCTGTACCATAGGCTGCAGCAGGAATAAGCTTCCGTAAAACAATGCCAAGGAAACGTTGACAGTATCCTCTGCGGTAAAGGCTCCACGCTCATAAATAGTCCTGATTAACGGTTCCCGAAGGATCTCAATCCCAGTAATCAAAGGGAAAATAATAAACATATTTAGTCGAGAGCCTAGAATGACTTCGCTCATGGCTTGCTTAGGACTCGCTTGAGCAAAATGGGACGCGATAGAGGGGAACAGAACCTGTGAGACATTACGCAGATAAAAGTTGCTAATAAGCGTAACGATACGAGCGCCGTAGCTTATATAAGAGACACTCCCTGTCGTGGCTTGAGAGGCAAAATATTTTTCCAGAAGCGGATTTAATCGACGGACAGAGGTTGTAAACGTCAGGATTGCCGCACTGCTGACGAGGGTTTTCAGTAATTTTCTTTGCTCGTCATCCGATTTAAGGCTAACCAAATGTGCATTACCCCATAGGCCTATCGTCAGTTGGCATAGAAGGATTAAGGTGTACTGCAGCGAGACCGCTATAACCGCACCGAGTATGCCGTAGACAGGAATCAAAAAATATAAAAGGACTAAGTAGCAAAGACTGCCAAACACAGTCGCATAAACCGTTACACTGAATCGTCCCATCGCTTGAAAAAAGCTTTTCATCAGCGTTTCTAGAGCACCAACAGTAAGAACGGGCGCCAAGGCTGCAATGAATAGCCCCGTCATCCTTTGGTCATCATCACTTAACCCAGGTGCGATAAGCTGAGCAGCCTGATCTGACAGCAACGCCAGAATAATCGAGGCCGTGGACAGAACAACAGCGGCTAACAAGAAAATATGTGTTGCCAGTCTCCACACTGATTGCTCCCCATAATCTTCCTTCACCGCAACAAATCGTGGTACGGCAAGCATTGCGAGGCAAGTCATCAATATACTAGACAGAGTCTTAGGAACTACCAGTGCGATTAAAAACGCGTCCATTTCCGGCCCTGTGCCGAAATTAGATGCAAGAATAATGGTCGAAGCGAGTCCGATAAAAGAGGAGGCAACAGTACTAGCGGTCAGTATGAAAAAGGAAAACCGCTTGGTCTCCGCTTTTTTGTTTTTTATAGTCATCGGCTTTATCGTTGATACTACTCTTAAACTAATGCTTACGTTCGGTTTGTTATGTTGCAGCTTGCAAAACTCTATCTATCCGCATGGCCAAAGTCTATAGAATAAACGTAATTGACGAAGACTGTACTTTTTACAGATAAAACGTATTGGCCTAGTCATTGGACATCATGCTATCTCCCTATCGGGGTAGCATTGAGAGCAGGATCAAGGGTACTATTAAATTAAGTTTCTTTTGTTCTGTCGTCCTGGTGATGTACGCATAAGTTAAAGCGGACAAACCGGATGCCCATCAAAAGCGCGTTGCTCAGACTGCCGTTTCCCTTCTAATAATAGGTATCTCATTGGGCTCTAACAAACGACTACATGATGCTGATTCACCCGCGACAATGTTTCTTTTCGACAGGGCTCGCACCGGACGCCTGCCATTCCACAAGGGCTCTCGGATAGAGCCTGAGCTCGTTTGGCGTTTTGAGCTGCCAAGCTTCCCCCCGACAGGGGCTGAGTCGAGTCCAGTGTTTGATAAGGATATGAACAGTTATTTTGGAGCACACGATGGCTGTTTTTATTCGCTGAACAGAACAGGCACACTCCGCTGGATGTTTAAAACAAGGGACAAGATATATTCTAGCCCCGCACTGTTTGATGAAAAGGTCGTTGTTTGTTCGGGAGACGGTCACTGCTTTTGTTTTGGGTTGGATGGAAGTCTACTTTGGACATACGATGTAGCTGGCTATTTTAAAAACTCAGGGCGAAATCTGCATAAGAGAATATCACTTGCGTATACGAAATCTGTGGCAAAAGACCACGTACGTGGAAAGCCCTGGAAGACAAGATGCTGGTCGTCGGCATGTATTAGTGAGAACGGCATAGTCTACATTACGGCATATGGACTAGGGCTGCATGCAATCGATATAGAGAGTGGCAACCCGATATGGCGGTACGACTTAGGTAGTCCGCGTAATCACTTGTCCGGTGTGGCTCTTAATGAGCAAGGTGATATATTCGTAGCCTCGCAGCGCCGTTACCTGCACTCGGTATCAGCAAAAGGTGAAAGGCGTTGGCGCATAGAGGTGACGCCGGGCTATGACACGTGGGGCAACCCAAGCATTGATTGTGAGGAAGGTACGGTTTATTTTCCGATCTCTCGTCAGGAGATTGATGGATATGTAGTGGCGACGGATTACAGTGGAACCGTCAAATGGAAGGCTAGGATCAAGGGCGGCGTTAGGGGTTCTGTTGCCGTGTCTCGCAATAACTTTGTATTAGTCGGCGGGCTCGATGGGCGGCTATATTTTCTCGAAAAGCACAGCGGCAATGTGATACGAGCGCCGAAGTATTCTGATGCAGAGAGAGGGTTGTGGACAACACCTTCTATCGACCCAAGTAATAATATTTTCTTGACCGTCAAGGAAACCAGAACATCCGGTAGCTTATACTGCATTGATGAAAGTGGGGAAACGATCTGGAAGTATAATACCGGAAAGACACTTTCTACGCCCGTAATCGACGCAGAGGCCAAGATCTACCTAGGTTCATGGACCGGTGAATTTTTATGTGTCCAAAGTTAACCTAAAAGCATTCCGCGACCACGATAACACCTACTCCGAGTGTATTTGTATGATGAACCAACAAAAAAAAATTGGGATATTGACCTATACTTCAAATTTTAATTACGGAACATTTTTTCAGGCTTATGCCACGTTATCTGCAGTCAGGAGGCATTTTCCAAACAGTAACGTTGAAATGGTCAACTATAATAGTAAATCTAAATCTCAACAGGTTGGATACAACAAGCTGAATCTTGTGCGGCGCCATATTTATCCCCCATATTTGATAAAACATCTGTCCAAGCAGTCTAGATATCGAGCAACTGAAAAACGATTGCTCGAGATGGATGCGGCAAAAGCTAAGATAGCCGATTCATATCTTGAAAGTGCAGACTATCTGTCCATGCAGCAATATGATTTGATTATTGTAGGCAGTGATACCGTACTTAACTTCTATGATTGGAATCTAAGGCAGCAAGAACTGCCGATCTATTGGCTCCCCCAGTCGCTTAACGCAAGAAAAGTTATGGTTTCGTCATCCATTGGCACGGCTCTCGATGTAGACACACTGGATCAGATGACACAACAGGCGCTTCGAAATTCTATTGAGGGATTTTCTATGCTTGGCGTGCGAGATGAAATAACAAGAGACTTCATTTATGAGCTGGCCCCGCAAGCTGAGAGTAAGCTCAATGTAATACCAGACCCGACGTTTTCTTATACGATAGACAACTCATATTCTGAGTCCTATCTGGAGCGAAAAGGAGTGAATCCAGATGTGTCTATAATAGGCCTTGACTTGCCCGCTAACCTAATTGGTGTCGAGGACGCGGTAAAACATCTAAAATCTAGGGGTTTTGCCGTTGCTTCGTGGAGGGGCATTTCTAAGCTCGCAGATTATGACTTTTCGGATATAGGGCCACTAGAATGGTCGGGAATATTTAAGCGTTTCGATATAACGCTGACCAATCGCTTTCACGCGTCAATCTTCAGCCTTAAAAACGGCACGCCAGTAATCACTATTGATTACAAGGCAAACAGAATATCACGTTCGAAGCGCTCTAAGTCCTCAATGCTTATGGACAGTTTTGGCCTAACGGACACTAACTATCGAAACATCGACGATATCACTGATGCATCGTGGGTTTTAAAAGCCGTGCAAGCCGCTCTCGACGAGCCTAGAACTGCAGAGATAGAGTCATCGATATTAAGGAAAAAGAGCGACTACGACTCGTATCTTAGTCAAATCACTAATCTATTTTCGACCTGAACATTCGTTGTTTAGACGTCCGAATGTCCACGTCCGTGTTTATTATTATCTTAGCACGGCGATGAATTTAAGCATCAAAGAGCCATCTATGTTTTAAACAGCGGCCACGGTAGGTGAGAAGGCTCTGATTCGAATATCCAATACGGTATGAGTTAGGAAATTTCAGCAGAAGCCCCCTTGCCAACAATACCTTGCCAGGTAACCTTACATGAAGTGTGGCGCAGGTGGCCTAACGGCGGCTGAGGTTTGAATTGAGTGTCCTGCTGGATCTGAAATGTGAGTAATGTCGTTGTTTCGACCGCGTCCCGGTTAGGTGTTGTGCTAAACTCGTCACTGTTTAGTCTGTAGACGCTTGATGCGTAGCATACAGAGCGCTACACGCTGCTAGGGAAGACCGCTGCGTTCCGCTGCTGAGCCAGGATTATAGCCTCTTCAGCTAAGTCCACAATTACGCAAAAGCAGGCTGCGATATAGTTAGCATGATTGACCCACTTTTTCGAAATGGTAGAGTGTTCGCAGTGATACTAAAAGTGCCGGTAGGCGGTTTCTTTTTGGTTGGGACGTAAATGAATAAATTTATCTATTTGTTGTTCGGCTCAGTTTTCTTTTTAGATTATTTGGCAATTAAGCTTGACCTCATCGATAGGTCTATTGCGTTATTGCCAGACATACTTTCTATGATTGCGGTGTTGGTTGTTCTCGTTTTAGCTGGATCTAAAGATAGTGCGATACCCAAAAAGTATGTAGTTTTATTCTTATGCTTAATCGCCGTCATTCTCACTGGTGTTGCAACCAACTCTACTACTGCCGGTTCTTTGATAATCGGTATTCGGAACTACTTGAAATTTCTGCCGTTCTTCTTTTTGCCTGCAGTTTTTGCTTTTACTGACAAGCAGCTAGGCGCACAACTGAAATTGCTATTGGCTTTCGTGTTGTTACAAGGCCCGCTTGCTTTGTATCAAAAGTTTATACAATTTGGCGTTCGTAGTTCCGGAGACTATATTTCAGGAACGCTAACGAGTGGAGGGCAGATACCAATTTTACTCGCCGGGGCTATCGCGATTTTGACGGCATTTTATCTGCGGCAGCGGATGAGTACTGGCCGCTACATCACTTTTTTGGCTCTGATGGCCGTTCCGGTCATGTTATCAGAATCAAAAGCGAGTATCGGATACATCCCCTTGGCGTTTATTGTTCCAATATTCACTAGTTATCGGACAGGCAGCAGCCGGAAAAATGGTAAACAGGTTCTTGGTGTACTGACATTACTGGTAGTCGTGGGACTTGCGTTTGTGGCGACATATGATTATTTTGCTCAATTCGGCAGAGAAAGTCGACGGGGTGGGCTAGTCGAATTTTTTACTAGCGGCACAGCTGCGGGCTATCTAAATCGTGGTGCTGTTGATGCACGTAGGATAAATAAAACAGGCTATGTCGACCTAATTATTCTTCCACTGGTTGAGTTATCTGATGAACCTTTCAAACTGTTTTTTGGATTAGGCATAGGCAGTATCTCTAGCTCTGCCCTAGAGAGCCTCGCAGCCGACAAGCCCGATATTGGTGACTACAGCGCTCGTGTTGGCTCTTCCGTTTCGCAGTTCTTGTGGGAAATTGGCATTGTCGGTCTTTTAATATATTTTATCTTTTTTTATATGCTTTATAGCGATGCTAAAAGGCTCAGCAGGGGATATGGTATTTTTAATCGGCTGGCTTTGGGGTGGAGTGGTGTTATCGCAGTAGCAACACTGGCGCTATTCTTTCGCGATATGTTTCGAGATGGTGCTCTTGCGTATACATTTTGGTTCTATTCGGGAATGGTTGCGTCCGGCGCTTTACGAATGAAGAAAGCCGAGCGTCAAAAAATGACCGCTAGCATAAGGGCCAATATGATGTCGAAGGACATAGAAGCCACAAAAATCGGGGCTTGATAAGGACAGATCTGGCCTTTATTAAGCAAACCAGGGGTGTCTATAGATGCGCTGGTTACAGAGTAAAAGAGGCGCTCTAGAAACTAGCAACGAGTAATGTTAGAGACCCATTCACCGTCACTTTCGTAGCCTAATTTTTCCAAATATTCTTGCTGCGTTTCATAAACGAATTTTGCACTTTCCGCAGTAAACATGTTCTTCCAGTCACCGACGATTCCTTTTCGCTTATGTGAATTCTTATCTTCAGTACCGGCGTCTCTGCCAGTAATATTTTCAAAAGAATTTTCTTGGATCGCAGCCGTTAACTTTGAATAGTCAACATTTTCGATTCCAATATAATTCAATATGGCAGTGAGAGTCTCCTCAGGACGGCTATGCATAGCTTCATAGCGAGCTAAATGGATATGCGGCCTATCCAGCCACTCGTTCAGAAACCTATTGTACGAAAAGCCCGGGTCAAACCGCTCTGGGAACTGGGTCTTTTCTTTTATATAGTTACAAAGATTCTGCTGTTCAGATGCGCTATCGTCATAACTTTTAAGACGCACTTCTCGTCTGGTGCCTTTATGGTGATATGCCTCGTAAAAAAAATAAGAAACCCATACATCTCTCGGGTCTCGGACGACAATGACAGGCTTCTTGAAGTGCGGGGTGAACAATCTGTGTTTTTGAATAACAGCATTAGATTTAAGCAGGCGAGAATTGCCATAATCACGGCTTACGCCAATATAAGAGCGCAACAGCCTAGAGACCCATGTCCCCCCACACTTCGGGTATTCATTTACATGAGTTAAATTAAGGTGCTGGCATGCGGCAATTGTAATAATGTCATTTGTACGACTTATGATTCTCTTTGAGTAAGACATCAGTGTCTACCTGCCGTGGTGAAATATTAATATTCGCTATACCATATCATAAATCTATATATGGCCGTAATGAGCTCTGCTGCACTGGTCTTGGGGTTTGCACATGCCGTTTTACCAATTGACAGCGCTTTTATCTGGAAAAAATCACTTACAAGCTTGGCGATGAGTTAACTAGCCGATTAAATTCGCGGAGGTAGGCGGCATCGGTTACTGGTGTGTGAAAGTTATTTAGTGAAAACAGTTTCGCTCTTACGCCCATCTCTGATCTCATCTGCTCTGACGATAGTAAAGCTCGAGTATCCCGCTCAAGGTTGTCAACAGTACCTGATAAAAACCCGATGTTCTCAGTTGTGTTTATATCATCAGGGTCGAAGTTTAATGAGACTACGGGCACAGACCTTAACCAGGCCTGAATAAAGGTGTTAGGGAAACCCTCGCGCGGCAGTGATGTGTTAACAAATATACTTGATATTGCCATCCACGCATTCACTTCTTCGAGAGATAATTGTCCAAGGTATTCCAAGTTCTGAACAGGGGTGGCCATTTTAAGAAATTCTTGATGGAAACGCTTGTCGCCTTTTTTCCCGGCCATTATAAACCTTGCATCGGTATCACGTAGCCGTTGTGCTAAATCTACGAAAATTTCAGGCTGTTTCCAGGCCTTTATATTTGCTATCCATAAAACTATAGGAGGTTCAGTCCTTGGTGCTTTTTCAACAGGGGTAGGATGCCCATTGGGGATCACTAAACTTTCAAGTTTAAAATTGTCGGCCAACATCTTAGATTGAGTGTTCGTCTGAGCAATTAGAAGATCTGCTTGCGCTATGCCGTAACGTCCAAGGTATTCTGAGATTAAACCGGCAAAAATTTTCCGGTCAAAGGCCACGCGATTTTTTTTACAGGCATAATCTGCGCTAATATGGTGGACAAAAGGAATACGATTTTGTTTTGCGATAACGGCACCTATAGCCGTGTAACCCTGCCGCACCCGCTGGTAAATGATATCAGGTTTAATATCCGCGACCAGCTCCTTTATGATTCTGTAATTCTTCCAAGAGGCGAGCTTTCCCCGGTTCGGCAGGCCATGGTAAGTCGCCTGCGGATCATCTATCTTTACATCTGCCTTCTTGTCATAGGTAATGTGAACCTCATGACCAGCTCTAAAAAGTGCTGACTTAATAAAATCAACTTGCACCTCTGCGCCACCACGAGCGGTAAAGATGCAGCTTCGCATTAACAAGAGAATCTTCATGTTAGCAAGCCCGCTTAGCCATTTGATGTAGTCCAGCAGTGTAGTTTATCAGCCGTACGCATAGACGCCGAGACCGAGGTTCGATGTATTTAGCTTACCAATCTTTAGAGTACTGCGGCTCTTGCCTTCAGTTTTATAAATAGCATTTTTGATGGGTGTGGT
>PKDD01000152.1 GCA_002862465.1 Haliea sp. | reverse complement strand
GTGCGGGCATTACAACCCTAGCATTCCCGGGTGCAATGAACTCAGGCAAAGAGTTTCCTAATGCGTTGAAGATTATTTCAGGACTCAGCGAGGTCATTGCCTATATTAAGTAGGCCATAATTTGATAGTTGCCGAGGAGAAAAAATAAATAAATAAATTGAATCAGTGACTTTAGAACGTAAATGGCGGAGAGCGAGGGATTCGAACCCTCGATAGGGTATAAGCCTATACGCCCTTAGCAGGGGCGCGCCTTCAGCCACTCGGCCAGCTCTCCATAGGTTTTTGTGGCTTACTAAACTGAGTTATCCACAGACGCGCGATGATACCACAAATCGTGCAAAATCAAAGCCCTAGACGTCATTAGCCTAGCTTACTCGGGCTGTTCTTTACTCGAGGTACCGCCATCGTGAATACGAACAAAGATTTCTTCTCGGTGGACCGCAATATCTTTTGGTGCGTTGACGCCGATACGAACCTGATTGCCCTTAACACCTAACACGGTCACAGTCACATCGTCACCGATCATAAGCGTCTCGCCGACTTTGCGGCTCAAAATCAACATATTTAATGCCCTCTAAATTGTATCTTTTTGCGATATCAATACAATGTAATGGCTTTTTGTTATTATCGCAGTTCTATATATACGCCGCTTGCGTCCCAATTTACAGTAGAAATTTACATTTAAATTGGCGCCGAACACCGCGTAGACTGCATAGTAGAGCAGCGCCTATTCTGCGTTAAGGACATTTTTGTCGTCCGGCTCCTTTTCAAGTCCAAACGATGAATGCAGAGCGCGCACTGCTAACTCTACAAACTTCTCCTCAACAATGACCGAAATCTTTATCTCGGAGGTAGTAATCATCAGGATATTAATACCCACCTCGCCAAGGGCAGCAAACATCTGACTAGCCACTCCCGCGTGTGAGCGCATACCGACCCCAACCACTGAGACCTTCGCAATTTTGCTATCACTGGTCACTTTCCCAGCGCCAACTTCATTTGCTACCTGATTGAGCACCTCTTCCGCGCGGGGTAAATCACCGCGGCCGACGGTAAAGGTGAAATCGACTGTATTATCGTGACTTACATTCTGGACGATGACGTCTACTTCGATATTGGCTTCGCCAATTGGGCCCAGTATCTGATAAGCCACACCTGGCACATCCGGTGCACCCTCGATGGTTAGCTTCGCTTCATCGCGATTAAATGCGATTCCAGCAATTGTAGGCGTTTCCATAGCGCTTTCGTCCTCCATTGATATCAGTGTGCCCGGACCGTCCTTAAAACTGTGCAGAACGCGCAGCGGAACGTTGTACTTACCCGCAAATTCAACAGCGCGGATTTGCAACACCTTAGACCCCATACTGGCCATTTCCAGCATTTCTTCAAACGTAATTTTACATAGACGGCGTGCGCCATCCACCACCCTAGGATCCGTGGTGTACACACCGTCCACATCGGTGTATATCTGACATTCGTCGGCTTTCAGCGCGGCCGCTAAGGCGACGGCAGTAGTATCAGAACCACCTCGACCTAGCGTCGTAATATTACCGCTCTCATCAACACCTTGAAAACCGGCCACTACAATAACGTACCCCTCTTTCAAATCGGCAATTAGACGATCGCTGTCAATCTCACGGATTCGCGCCTTAGTGTGCACATTATCGGTAAGAATACGCACCTGTGCTCCCGTGTAAGACTTTGCGTTCACGCCCCGCTTGTTCAATGCCATGCTAAGCAGTGCAGTGGTGACCTGCTCACCAGTGGAAAGCAGAACATCCAGTTCACGCGGTAATGGTCGTTCCTGAAGCTCTTGCGCCAATTCCATCAGGCGATTAGTCTCACCGCTCATGGCCGACACAACCACCACCACATCGTTGCCCAGAGCACGGAATGCAGCAACTTTTTCCGCCACTAGCTCGATACGCTCAATACCACCGACTGAGGTGCCACCAAATTTTTGAACGATGAGACTCATAGTTTCTCGCGCAGCTTGCTGCGACCTTAATCATGCGCCCCTAAGAGGGTACGCTACTAAATAACAAAGTGAGGTAATACTACACAGTGTGGAAGACTTAATCCGCACCACAATTCACATCAATCCAACTGCGATGACACCCAATCAGGCACGGATTTCAAGACCTCAGGCAAACCCTGTACATCTGTACCGCCACCCTGAGCCATATCGGGTTTCCCGCCCCCCTTGCCGCCAAGGCGTCCAGCAAATTCACGCATCAGATCACCCGCTTTGACCTGACCGGTTAGATCATTAGTCACGCCGGCCGTCAGAGCGATCTTATCGTCTATCACAGCTGACAGAAGAATCACTGCACTTCCCAATTTGTTTTTACACTGGTCTACCGTGTCACGTAGTGATTTAGCATCTGCACCATCTACGTTAGCCGCTAGTACTTTAATACCTCGCACGTCCACAACCGCAGCAGTGAGGTCACTGCCAGCAGCAGCGGCCAGCTTTTGCTTGAGTCGCACAACCTCTTTCTCTAACTCTCGGTTTTCAGCCCGTAAGGCTCCTACCTTTGCGGCAACATTGTCGGCACCACCCTTAACCACCTCACGCACTTCGGCTAGCTGTCTGTCATTTGCATCCAACAATGCCAAGGCACCAATGCCCGTCACACCTTCGATACGGCGCACCCCAGAGGCGATACCGGATTCAGAAACGATCCGCAGCAAACCAATATCGCCGGTGCGATCAACATGAGTACCACCACACAATTCCACAGAAAAATCTTGCTCACCCATGGACAACACCCGCACCTGCTCACCGTACTTTTCACCAAACAGCGCCATCGCCCCCGAGGCTATCGCCTCATTCATAGTCATTAACCGCGTTTGAACAACACTATTCATCCGTATTACATCATTGATCATGGTTTCAATGGTCTTTAATTGCGCCGGAGTCACGGCCTCCGAATGAGAGAAATCGAAACGCAACCGTTCGGAGTCCACCAGCGAACCCTTCTGCTGCACATGATCACCGAGCACCTTGCGCAGCGCCGCATGCAGCAAATGAGTTGCGCTATGATTCAGACGGGTCCGCTGTCGCACATTCTCATCAACGTGCGCTGAGAGCGTGTCACCGGACTTTACGCTGCCCTGCAGCACCTTCACCTGATGCAGGTGATGATCGGAAGCTTTCGTGGTTGCTGACACCTCCAGTCGCACACCCGCGGCACTGAGATAACCGGTATCTCCCGCTTGACCACCCGACTCCCCATAAAAGGGCGTGCTATCCAGAACCACGGTGCCAGACTCATCGGCGTTTAGAACACTAACGCTTTCGCCATCCCGCAGCAGCGCTGTCACTGCGCCTGCCCCGTCCAGTTGGTCGTAGCCAGTAAAGGCAGTTTTACCTTCAAGCTTCAGCAGATTGCTATAGTCCACATTGAAGCTTCCCGTATCCTGAGAGCGAGAGCGCTGCTCCGCCATCGCAAGGTCATAACCGGCGATATCCAAGGTCAGCTTTCTTTCTCTTGCAATATCGTTAGTCAGATCTACGGGAAATCCGTAGGTGTCATATAGTTTAAACACCATTTCTCCCGGAATTTCACTACCGTTCAAGCCTGCTAGAGCTTCCTCGAGAATTTGCATGCCGTTGTCCAGCGTCCGAGCAAACTGTTCCTCTTCCGTTAACAACGTTTTTTCTACTAAAGCCTGATGCTTAACCAATTCGGGATAGGCATCGCCCATTTGCACCGCCAACGGCGCCACCAGTTTATAAAAAAATGGTTTGTCTGCGCCCAAGGAATTGCCGTGACGAACAGCCCTGCGAATGATTCGTCTCAATACATAGGCGCGCCCCTCATTGCCCGGCAACACGCCGTCGACAATCAAAAAAGCGCAAGAACGAATGTGGTCAGCGATGACTTTCAGCGAGTTATTCTGCAGATCTTTCACCTGCAACACCTGCGCTGCAGATTTGATAATGGCTTGGAACAGATCGATGTCGTAATTATTGTGTACCTTTTGCATCACGGCAGCAATGCGCTCCAGACCCATTCCAGTATCGACAGAAGGGCGCGGAAGGGGGTGCAGTTCACCGCTCTGGTCCCGGTTATACTGCATGAACACCAGGTTCCATATTTCAATGAAGCGATCCAGATCATCGCCTTCACTGCCGGGCGGACCTCCCGGGACATCTTCACCATGATCATAGAAAATTTCGCTACAAGGGCCGCAGGGGCCGGTATCGCCCATCTGCCAAAAATTATCTTCGTCAAGACGTGAGATGCGCGCCTTGGGAAAACCTATATCATCAATCCATATCTGCTCCGCTTCATCATCAGACAAATGCACGGTAACCCAAAGTCTCTCCGGGGGAAGGCCAAGCGTCACGGTGAGAAAATCCCAAGCATACCGGATAGCATCGCGCTTGAAATAGTCACCAAAACTGAAGTTGCCGAGCATCTCAAAGAAGGTGTGATGACGTGCGGTATAGCCGACATTCTCCAGATCGTTATGCTTACCCCCTGCACGCACACAGCGCTGACTACTTGTGGCACGGACATACGCGCGAGGCTCCGTGCCTAAGAAGGTATCCTTGAACTGATTCATACCAGCGTTAGTAAACAGCAGAGTCGGATCGTTGGCCGGAACCAAAGAACAGCTCTCGACGCGTGTGTGCGCATGCTGTTCAAAATAGGCTAGAAAGGCCTCACGTATTTCTACGGTTTTCATACTCAATCTCAGTTATGTTGCGGGACCGGTGGGCTTCAGCCAGCCATAGGGCCCTCTGCGAAAGCCCTGCCTCCTAGGATGTGCAGGTGCAGGTGAAAAACCGTCTGGCCAGCGTCGGCGCCATTATTCACCACCAAGCGAAAGGCATCACCTATGCCTAATTGCTGCGCAAGTTTGCCTGCAACCAGCATCAAATGTCCCAGCAGAGCTTGATCGTCCAACTGGGCATCCACCAATCGAGGGATATTCTGTCTTGGAATCACTAACACATGGACCGGCGCCTGCGGATTGATGTCATTTATGGCAATACAATGCTCATCCTGATACAAAAATTCACTGGGAATCTCACCGCTAATAATTTTGCCGAATATCGTGTCTGACATACCAGGTTACACTCGTGTCTTACCCAAGTTTTTCGTCAGCCGTAAGCTGTCGAGCTTCGCATTCCAGCATTACTGGAATGCCATCATGCACCGGATAGGCCAAGCCGGATGCCCTGCAGACTAACTCGTCTTTTTGCGCGTCATACTCCACCGGCGCCTTGCTGACAGGGCACACCAGAATACTGAGCAGTCGTTTGTCGATCATTACCATCTCACCATGCCAAACATGACGTACCATTATACGGGCTTTTTAGAAGTTTGGCATGGGCGGCGCAAGCAATTGTGGATCTATCCGGTGGTTGCGCCAGTTCATTCGCCAGTCCAAGTGTGGACCCGTAGCGCGCCCGGTAGCCCCTACCTCTCCGATCACATCACCAATATTAACTTCCTGCCCGACCTTGACCGTCACTTTGCTCATATGCAAAAACGCTGAAGAAATGCGAAATCCATGGTCTAAAATGACCGTACCGCCTGAGTAAAACAGGTCTGGTTCTGCCAAAGTGACAATACCCGCAGCTGGAGCACTTACCGCGGTGCCGCTGGAAACGGCAACATCTACACCATAGTGAGGGTTCCCAGGCGTTCCATTATAATAGCGCTGGCTACCATACACACCAGATATTGGCCCTATCGTGGGCCATTGAAATCCCGCTAAAGCACCCTGCAGCAAATCGGGGCGCTCCAAGTGCTGGGCCTTCGCTGCATTAACAAGGGCCCGCTCGCGTTGAATTCGCTCTAATTGCGCTGGCGGTGGAGTCACCGTTTTCTGAGGTACACCCTGCACCCGCTGAACTGCGTATTTGCGAGGTGTAACCTGTAACGTCTGCCGACACACTTCTGCGCCATCGTCTACCACTAACTCAGCCGTAGCAGGCGCATTACGACCAAAACCCGCAATCGTCATACCCCCTTGCAACACGTCCAAAGTCTCTCCATCCAATGTCACACGACTTCCTGGCGGCACTGTTCCCCAGATCAGTCCTCCCTGAGTAAGGCTGCCCTCAAGCTCCATGCAATCTGCCAACAAATAACTCGGCAGGCAGGCCGCTACCGCGATATAAAAACTCAATATTTTCACAAGCCCGCCACGTAGTTGATGTGTCATTCACTGCCTCATTCTAATACTCTTCATGCCTATCTTTCTAACAGTGAAAACAGACACAGTCCAGCGGGATTTTGTTAGCCGGTGACAACTGCTAACATACCGGCATGGGACGTTACCGACCACCGCGCCAACGCGGCTCCAGATATATCACCCCGGAAGGCGAGCAGACCCTGCGGGATGAGCTACATCAACTGTGGAAAGTTGAACGGCCGGTCGTCACTGATGTGGTGCATGAAGCCGCCAAAAACGGCGACCGGTCTGAAAATGGCGACTACATTTACGGCAAACGGCGGCTGCGTGAAATAGATTCCAGAGTGCGGTTTCTCAACAAGCGCCTGGATGAGGTTGAAGTGGTGGAGCGCATTCCCAGCGAGACTGACAAGGTGTTTTTTGGCGCATGGGTAATACTAGAAAATGAAGCGGGCGAAGAGAGCACCTGGCGCGTGGTGGGGCCGGATGAATTTGATCTAGCCAACGGAAAACTCAGTATGGATTCACCCATGGCACGCGCTTTGCTGGGTAAGCGCCTAGACGATGAAGTTCGAGTCCAAAGCCCCGCGGGTGAGCAAGTTTACTGTATTACAAGCATCCAATATGGAGAACCTTAAGAGCGATATTCGTCCCTGCACCGAGGTTCTTAATTGACTGCCGGCTAGTCCTTTCCAGAGTCGCACGACTCGCGCTAGCGCAGCGCGCCGTAGATAATGTTCTCTAATTGCCCTCTGAAATTAAATGTACTGGAGGGCATCAACTGAGTCATAAAAATCACCACCAACTCCTCCATCGGATCTACCCAAAACAGTGTGCTGGCCAAACCGCCCCAAAAAAAACTACCTGCAGACCCGGGGTAGCCATTCCCAACTGAATCCAGCTTGACCGCAAAGCCCAGTCCAAAACCCACACCCTCATAGGCTGATTCACTGAAACCACCGGTGGCCATAGCAGCGAGATCCTCACCACCTGAAAGGTGATTACAGGTCATGAATTCCAACGTTCGTGATCCAATAATGCGCGTACCCTCAAGTGTGCCGCCGCCAAGTAGCATCTGGCAGAAGCGGTAATAGTCTCCGACCGTGGACAGCAAACCACCGCCACCGGAATAAAAACTAGGCTCCGTAAATCGGCTATCTTGCCCATCATCGTTCAGCACCATCTCACGTTTAAGATTGCGCTCATAACAGGACGCAAAACGGCCAACTTGCGTGGAAGCAATCTCGAAGCTTGTATCTATCATGCCGAGGGGCTCGAAAATAACAGTGCGCAGGTAGTCGGGAAGACTCTGCCCGCTAATGACCTCAACCAGATGACCTAGGACGTCAGTGGCCAGTGAGTAGTTCCAGCGTTCTCCTGGGGAAAACTCCAGTGGCATCGATGCCAGTTGATCGACCATATCCTGCAGCGTATAGCCTGGCCGCGGATTGCCAATCTGTTGTTTTCGATATGCATAATCAATATTAGAGGCGCGCAAGAAGTCATATGTCAGACCCGAGGTGTGCATAAATAAATCGCGAATCGTCATGGCCCGTTTGCAGGGCTCAGTTGCAAACAATGGGTAGGAACCCGCTGTCCAGACACCTAGGTCACGCCAAGCTGGAATAAAGCGATGTACCGGATCGTCAAGCGAAAACAGCCCCCTTTCAAGCAGAGTCATCATAGCCAAGCAGGTGATTGGCTTGGACATAGAGTAAATGCGCACAATGCTATCCTCGGCCATGGCGGTGCCACGCTCTCGGTCGCACTGACCTTGAATATCCAGATAACAAGCCTTCCCACCGCGCGCGACTAGCGTAATGCTGCCGGGAATTTTCCTCGGCTGGATATAGCGATTTTTAAGATGCTCGCCTACACGGGCCAACTGCGCGCTGTCCATACCAACTGACTCGGGGGTAACAATGTCCAGCACACTCACTCTCCTTCAGCTTGATCAGGGTGCCTAGTGATACCTGCGCTAAAGGGAAAACGCAAGCCAGACGGCAACTTTATATTTTTCTTTAAGTACCCCTTAATGCTGCAATTTATTGCTGGTCGTACTGCTATGTTGCTATACTACTCAATGTCAGATGCGCCCGTACCATTGCCTCTTTTAAGTCACCTCCGGAGCAGAACCATGAGCCGTCAGTCTCTATTTGATTTAGAGAACCATGCCGAGTTTATCCAACGGCATATCGGGCCTACAGTTGAGCAACAAACAACCATGGCCCGCACCATTGGCTACGACACTCTAGATGCGCTGATCGATGCAACCGTGCCTGCGGCCATTCGGCGACAGCAGGCTATGCAACTGCCAAGGGCACAAACTGAGCAACAGGTTATTGCCCGACTGCGAGAGCTGGCAAATCTGAATATCGTCAATCGCTCCTTTATTGGCATGGGCTACCACGACACATTTACACCGCCCGTTATACAGCGGAACGTGTTGGAAAATCCTGGCTGGTATACCGCATATACGCCCTACCAGCCGGAAATATCGCAGGGCCGGTTAGAAGCGCTACTAACTTTCCAACAAATGGTGCTCGATCTGACAGGCATGGAACTAGCGAATGCCTCTATGTTGGATGAGGGCACCGCTGCCGCAGAGGCGATGACGCTGTTACATCGGGTAAACAAAAAGAATCGTAGCAACACCTTCTTGATAGCACACGATTGCCACCCACAAACGATCGCTGTGGTGAAAACGCGCGCCAAGGCACTCGATATTGAGGTTTCAATAGGCGACCCAGAGAAACTGCTGAACACCACCGAGGCCTTCGGCATGCTAGTGCAGTATCCTGGAACCTATGGGCATCTCCAAGATATTGCTCCATTGACACAGAAAGCCCATGAAAAAAATACGCTAGTAGCGGTGGCTGCAGATATCATGGCTTTACTGTTGGTAAAGTCACCTGGCTCAATGGGTGCCGATGTGGTTCTGGGTAATACCCAGCGCTTTGGTGTACCTATGGGTTTTGGGGGACCACATGCGGCTTTCTTCGCCACCCGAGATGCCTACAAACGTTCGACCCCAGGACGCATTATCGGTGTCTCGATAGACCGACGTGGCAATCAAGCGCTGCGCATGGCCATGCAAACCCGCGAGCAGCATATCCGTCGTGAAAAAGCCACCAGTAACATTTGTACAGCGCAAGCACTGCTCGCAGTTATGGCTGCTTTTTATGCTATGTACCATGGGCCAACAGGGTTGAGACGGATTGCTACCCGTATTCAGCGTTTGGCCTGTATCCTAGCGAAAGGATTAGAAGATGCTGGCTTCACACGCGACAACGCCAGTTTCTTTGATACCCTCAGTTACACGGTGGGTGAACAACAGCAGGCTATCGTTAAACGCGCCTCAGCTAAAGGCTTAAACCTGCGCATCATCGGCAGCGACCGGCTGGGCATTGCTCTAGATGAAACCACAGCAGCCTCAGACATCGAAGCACTCTGGCACGCCTTTAATGGCGGCGGCGTACCGGATTCTGTAGCGGTGATTGATACTCAAGTGGAAGAAAATGGCGGCATTCCAGAGCACTTACTGCGACCGGTTGACTACTTACAACACCCGCTCTTTAACAACTACCACTCAGAGACTGAAATGCTGCGCTATATGCGCTTCTTGGAAGACAAAGACATGGCGCTCAATCGCGCAATGATCGCTTTAGGCAGTTGTACAATGAAGTTAAATGCCACCACCGAAATGCTTCCAGTGACCTGGCCTGAGTTTGCTGGATTACACCCGTTTGCGCCGTCCGAACAAACTGGCGGGTATCAAGCCATGCTAGCGGAGCTGGACCAAATGCTAGTCGAATGCACCGGCTATGACGCAATATCGCTGCAACCCAATGCAGGCTCTCAGGGCGAGTACGCCGGATTGTTGGTGATCCGGCGTTATCATGAAAGCCGGGGTGACACGCAGCGCAACGTGTGCCTCATACCTTCCTCTGCACACGGCACCAACCCTGCCAGCGCTGCGTTAGCCGGCATGCGAGTAGTGATTGTTGAATGCGATGGGCTGGGCAATATCGATATGGCCGACCTGCGCGCTAAGGTTGAGCACCACACACAAGATCTATCGTGCATCATGGTGACGTATCCATCTACTCACGGCGTATTCGAAGAATCTATAATTGAATTGTGCGAACTGATTCATGAACACGGGGGCCAAGTTTATGTTGACGGTGCAAACCTTAACGCGCTCGTCGGCATCGCTGCGCCGGGAAAATTCGGCGCTGATGTATCGCATCTTAATCTACATAAAACCTTTTGCATTCCACACGGCGGTGGCGGCCCTGGCATGGGTCCTATCGGTGTAGGTGCGCATTTACAACCGTTTCTGCCCAGCCATCCAGTGGCACCCATTGCCGGCTTAGATCCTAACAACGATGTCGTATCCTCTGCCCCCGCAGGAAGTGCATCTATCTTGACGATCTCTTGGGCCTACATCGCATTAATGGGTGAAGAAGGTCTGACGCAGGCAACCAAGGTAGCTATTTTGAGCGCCAACTATATCGCTCACCGACTCAGGGATCACTATCCCATTCTCTACACCGGTGCCAGCGGCAACATCGCGCATGAATGTATTTTGGATATTCGTCCGATTAAGGAAAGCAGCGGCATATCGGAGGAGGATATCGCTAAACGTATGATCGACTTTGGGTTTCATGCGCCGACCATGTCGTTCCCCGTCGCCGGTACGCTTATGGTGGAACCAACAGAGTCAGAATCACTAGCGGAGGTCGATCGATTCTGTGATGCTCTGATAGCGATCCGCCAGGAAATTAATGCGGTGCAAGCTGGCCTGCTCGATGTGTCCGACAATCCATTGACGAATGCTCCACATACCCTAGCCGACGTTGCTGCCAGTACCTGGGAGCATCCATATGACCGCGATCATGCAGCCTATCCAGTCGCATCTTTAAGACACTACAAGTACTGGGCGTCGGTCAATCGGGTAGACAATGTCTATGGCGACCGCAACCTGTTTTGCGCTTGCCCAGCCATCGATTCGTATCGCGATGAGACATAGGGCGCTATCCAACAAACCCTTAGCTTTGTGGCCATCACTTGCCCACAGGAACAGCGATGTCTGACATTCTCGCCCAGTCACTAACACTACCATGTGGCATAATCTTAGAAAATCGCATCGTGAAAGCGGCCATGACAGAGGGTCTTGCCAGTCCGACAGGGCTACCGACGGACGCACTAAAGAGGCTGTATGGCCTGTGGAGTGATGGCGGTGCAGGACTGCTACTGTCGGGCAATATTCAGGTAGATGGAAATCATCTAGAACGTCCGGGCAATGTTATTATAGAGCAACCCCCGAATGAGAGACTGCATCAGGCACTTTCAAATTGGGCCAAAACAGCAACCCGCAATGGCAATCATTTCTGGGCGCAAATTAGCCACGCTGGAAGGCAAACCCAGAAAATCATAAATCCAAACCCAAAGGCTCCATCAGCGGTAAAAATGTCTCTCCCCGGCGGACAATTTGGAGAACCCATAGCACTAACGATTGCTGAGATCGAAGACATCGTCGATCGCTTTGGCATATGCGCTGCTGCGGTCAAGGCGGCAGGCTTCACCGGCGTGCAGATTCATGCGGCTCACGGATATTTGCTGTCACAGTTTCTTAGTCCGCGCACCAATCTGCGCACCGATCAATACGGTGGCTCGCTGGCTAACCGGGCGCGAGCACTGTTGGAGTGCGTCAAAACCGTACGTGAGGCAGTCGGGGATGAGTTCCCGGTCGCGGTCAAACTCAACAGTGCGGACTTTCAAAAAGGAGGCTTCGCTTTTGAAGATAGCTTACAGGTGGCGCAATGGCTAGAGTCAGCAGGCATCGACGTATTGGAAATTTCCGGCGGAACATACGAGCAACCAAAATTACTTGGCGCTGCGGGGCTTGAGGAGGAGGAACCGCAAAATGTCGCCCCGTCCACGCTGATGCGCGAAGCATACTTCGTTGACTTCGCACTCGCCATAAAGAAAACTGTCTCGATTCCTCTACTTGTGACCGGTGGATTTCGTCGTCGCGACGTTATGGAACAGGCCATTACCGCCGGCGGAGCAGACCTGATCGGACTGGGACGGCCAATGTGCGTAGTAACAGATGCGCCAGCCAAGTTACTTTCTGACACATCGGAATTGCCTCGCTTTGAAGCGCAATTGTCCATGTTTCCGTCTTGGCTAATGTTTCTACAACGTTCTAAAACGCTGCGAACGCTCGCAAGCTTTGGCATTCAGTACTGGTATTACGCACAACTGGACTTTATTGGCGTCAATGGGAAAGCCGAACCGACAATGACCGTTTTCGCCGCAACGCAAAAGGTCATGTCACAGCAAAAACATTGGCTCACTGCACGCCGTCAGCAGACACCCTATTCGACGCAAGAAAACGCATAAGTTTCTCCGTTTCTTGACCAGACTC
Organism: Haliea sp.; assembly: GCA_002862465.1. Classification (GTDB taxonomy): domain Bacteria; phylum Pseudomonadota; class Gammaproteobacteria; order Pseudomonadales; family Halieaceae; genus Marimicrobium. The sequence goes on along the minus strand of PKDD01000152.1, from coordinate 7,094 downwards.
TCTCGTTTTCTTTACTAAATGAGTCGCATGTTCAGCTCTATCAAGAAACAATTTCCCGCTGACTGAGCCAGCCTCTGTGGCGACCGCCAACCAAACGATGGTGTCCGCGCCCTCCTCAGATGATCGCAGCACACGCTTAGTGATCTTTCGAAATTGTGGCAAAGCACTGCGGACACCGGGCGTGTCAGCCCAGCCAGGATGCATTGCATTCACGATAATACCCTCGGTCTCCCACTCCGAAGCCCACTCCTGCGTCAACACCATCAATGCGCGTTTTTGGCGTGCATAAGCCACACTGCCGGAATAGGTACCATTGTCAGGAGCTATCAGATCCTCAACCTTCAGAGACTCGCTGTACATGCCGCCTGAGACGACGTTAATTACTCGCGGCGAAGACGCCATTAAAAGTAGAGGCTTAAGACCTTCCGTCAGGCAATAAGGACTGAGCAGCAGAAGCGCAAAACTTTGTTCAAGCCCCTCCCTTGTCTCACTTCGAGGGTTAAATAATGCGCCCGCATTGTTTACCAGCACATCGATTGGTTGTCCTCGTTTTTTCATGCGCTTGATGAGGCTATTGACATCAGTAATAAGGCTTAAATCAGCCAATTCAAAACGTATGTTCGAATTCCCTGTTTCCGCCTGCAAATCAGAGACTACTTTTTCTGCCTTCGCCTGATCACGCATAATTAAGGTCAGGTTCACCCCGCGACGAGCGAGTTGCTGAGCAGTAGCATAGCCAAGTCCGGCGGATGCACCGGTAACAACCATGTGCTTGTGCTTCACAGAAGCTGTCATCGGGTGAAAACGCTTACGCCCTAGCTTATACCCAAGCCGCGAGAACAACGACAGAGCGGGAAGCACCAGTTTATCCGCAACTTTATCCGCCGAGGTCGGCTTTTTCAGCGGGAAGTTATCTTTTAATGCTCGTGCAAGTCCTACAACCGACTCCCGACCCATTTTTTCTAGTCCGGTTTTTGAGAATTCGGCAATGGTCGACACTAACGGCTTGAAAAAAAACTCAGCCCTATAATCTATACGTGTTCCACCGGGCAGTTCAGAGAATGAGATGGTGTCTTCAATATCGAAAAACTTGGAGCTCCCGCTTAATACAATGAGCTTATTAGGCTTCAGTTCTTTTACAGTATATCGCAGGACTACGCTGCTCACGGGAAGCGCACACTCCACCTCAAATTGCGTACCCACGGCAACGACTCCAGGCGTCAGCTTGCGCGCAGCAATAGCAGTAGCGTCCCACTCCACGGTGGTTGTAAAATCGCTGACGTAGTCATAGACTTCTTCCGGGGGACGCTTTACGTCAGCTACTTCATGCAAAACAGTCATTGTAATTCACCATTAAATTTCAACTCAGTGGCCTTTCACTATCCAGACTTCATGTCCGCGTAGGCGGCCAAAGCCGCACTGCGCGCATCTCTATGATCGACGATAGGATAAGGATAAGTCTCCCCTAAAATCACGCCTCCATTCTCTAGTACGTCAGCAGGCGCCATCGAAGGTTCATGTAAGAATTTATCGGGCAGCGCCGCCAACTCGGGCAACCAGCGCCTGATGTAACCGCCACCACCGTCAAATTTCTGTGCCTGCGTTGTTGGATTGAATATCCGAAAATAGGGCGAGGCATCAGCACCACTGCCTGCAACCCACTGCCAGCCGCAGGTATTATTGGCCAGATCAGCATCGACGAGCGTGTCCCAAAACCAACGCTGGCCGGAGCGCCAGTCTATGAGTAAATGTTTGCACAGGAAAGACGCGACAACCATACGCACACGGTTATGCATATAACCCGTCTGCCAAAGCTCTCTCATGCCGGCATCGACAAGAGGATATCCGGTTTTTCCCTGTTGCCACGCGGTTAGCGAATCTGCGCCACCAACCCAGGGAAAGGCAGAGAATTCATGCTTAAATGCCTGAGTCGTCATAGTAGGAAAATGAAACAAGAGATGATGAGAGAACTCTCGCCAGCCCACCTCACTCAAAAACTTCTCACTTTCATCGCCAATCTCTGGATTGATCATGGCAGCCTCTCTAACAGTGCGAAAAACTCTATGTGGTGCTATTTCTCCAAAATGTAAATGTGGCGATAATCCCGATGTCGCCCCGCGTGCTGGATAATCCCTACCTTTACCATATTCAGCTACCGCGCTGCGCATAAAGACGCCCAGTTTATCAATGGCGCCGCTCTCGCCGGGCTGCCATAACTGCTCCCAACCCCCTGCCCACTGTACTTTTGCTGGCAGCAACTCTAACTCTTCAATGCTCAGTGATGCCGAACTATAGCGCCCCCATGAAGTAAAATCAGCGCTAAGAATTGAGGTATCAGCGACCGGTAACACCCGACATTTTCGCCAGAACGGCGTAAACACCTTAAAGGGCGTACCGGCTTTATTGGCGATGCTCTCTGGCTCCCACAACAGTGTGCCGCTGTAACGTTTTAGCTGCACCGCTTTGGTCAGCAGCACATCGTGAAGCTGCTCTTCTAACAGCCTTGCCCATGGCTCGTAATGCCTAGAGCAGAAGACCAGATCAGCACCTGTTAACTCTGCCAGTTCGGAGAGGATCTTCTCCGGACGACCTCTGGCCAAAAAAAGTTGACCCGTAGATTTCGCAATATCAGCCGCAAGTGCCATCAAACTATGGTGCAACCACCAACGACTTGCGCCGCCTAACTGCCAATCTCTGGGACTTATGTCATCGAGAATATAACAGGCCAATACCGGCCTGCCAGTTGCAAACGCTGCGGTGAGTGCAGGCAGGTCATTTAACCTAAGATCCTGTCTAAACCAGTATATGACCGGAGACACGGTATCGGACTGCGGGTTTGTCACTGCGGTGACCGCTGCTCGCCAGGGCTCCCCTCGCTTGGGGCATTATTATTAGAATTAGATACTGCAGCTGAAGCTGTTAAGAACAAAGGAAAAATCACCGCCCAAAGCGCAGCTATGATTACCGGCCCCCACAGGGCTGACCCAAAATCTATGACGGTTAGACGGACGCCTGCAATGTAGGAGAGGCAGCCGCCAACAGCTCCCACTGCACTTGATAAAACGAGTCTGCCTTGAAGCCAGTCGAAGGCATGCATCAACGTGGTGGCGAAGACGGGCCAGAGGCATGTGAGCCACAGGGGCGCAAGCGCCGAATGCCCTGCCAGATTAAATACGCCCGATCCGAATAACGTCTGGTCGATGACGAAACCGAGCGCCGTAACGCCGGCGATAAGAAATAATTCAGGCCTCCCCTTTCCCATCACTCGAAAATGGGCGAACAAACTTATTATTACTATTACGGGCGCCACAATGGACGATTGTGTCAAAAGAATGCCAAACCAGGCAATGTTAAACATCACCACGTTAGCTACCCTTGTGGATGCAGAACCCAGCCAGCGACTTGATTTTAAGTTATCGATCCAACTTTCACTCATGGGACCTATCTCACAGCTCATTCCTGAATACTGCTGTTACAAGCTCGCTATGCAGAGAGAAATTCTGCTCGTGTGCGTGGATCTTCTTTAAACTGACCACCGAGTGCGGTAGTTCGCGTGCGAGAATTGGAATCCATTACGCCTCTGGCCTTGACGCAATAATGAACGGCATTAATTGACACTGCAACGTCCTCAGTTTCCAATAGTGTCTGCAGGGCCACTAAAACTTGTTGCGTCAGTCGCTCCTGCACCTGAGGCCTCTGGGCAAAGAATCGAACGATGCGATTCACCTTCGACAAACCGATGATTCTACTGGCTGGGATGTAGGCGACACTCGCCATCCCGTCGATGGTAACGAAGTGATGCTCGCAGGTGCTCACCACCGCGATCTCATCGATCCGCACCATCTCCTCCACACCCATTTTGTTGTCGATGGCAGTTGCTTTTGGAAAGCGCGCGTAATCCAAACCTGAAAAAATTTCATCGACATACATTTTAGCAATACGTTTTGGCGTGTCACACAAGCTGTCGTCTTTAAGATCTAGGCCCAGCGTAGAGGCAATGTCTTTGAACGCGACCTGAATGCGCTCAAATTTTTGGTCCCGCGTCAAACCATTCTCAACTAAGGGCGTTTCGAGGCCCCGCATTATCAATTCATCGCGCACCTTTCGCGCGTCATCTGAGATGACTTGGGCGGCAGCACTTAGGGTTTGCATCAAGGCATTTTCCATAACATGGACCTAATGTGTTTGGTTATTGGTTAGTTACGCACAGCATTATACTTCAGATTTGTTTTTGCCGCAGGATTTTCAGTTATGAATTAGCGTAACGCAGCACTGCCGCGGTAATAAGGCTTAGCAAATGCCACTTGCACCGTGCTGATAACGCGCTCACGAAACCCGCCCTCGCAATAGCAGAGGTAAAAATCCCACATTCGCACAAACTCCTCACTGAAGCCCATGCCCCGCACTGCCTCGAGATTGGCTAGAAATCGTGTGCGCCATTGCGCCAATGTTTCGGCATAGTCACTGGTGATATCGCGTAAATGCACGATCTGCATATCTGTATCACGCTCAATATGCTTCGCCATCACTGCGACAGACGGTAGACAACCACCGGGGAAAATATAGCGTTTGATAAAATCAACAGAATCTCTCGCCTCCTCATAACGTTGGTCTGCCACTGTAATGGCCTGAATAACCATCTTCCCGCTAGGCTTGAGAAGCCCGGAACAGATGCTGAAATAACTCTGGTAGAAATCATGGCCAACAGCTTCTATCATCTCAATAGATACGAGCTTGTCATATTCTCCGTTTAAGTTGCGGTAGTCTTCGCACAGCAATGTAATTTGACCCTCAAGCCCCTCGTCCTTGACTCTAGCAGAGGCATACTCATACTGCTCTTGCGATATCGTTGTTGTGGTGACCCGACAACCGAAATTCTTCGCAGCATAGATCGCCATCCCACCCCAGCCAGTGCCTATCTCCATCAAATGGTCATCGGGTTTTAGCTCGAGTTGCTGACAAATTTCATCAAGTTTGTTCTCTGATGCCAACTCAAGACTAGTGGACTGATCAGAAAATAAAGCCGATGAATACATCATCGTAGGATCGAGGAACAGTTGAAAAAATTCATTACCAAGATCATAGTGGGCCGCAATATTTAGCTGCGATCCTTTGTGAGTATTCCGCTTGAAGCGATGAGCTGCCCTCAGGGCCAGTTTTACGAAGACGGACTGATTCGCGTCAAAACGATTGAGTAGTACCAGGTTGGCACTAAATACACGCACAACGTCCATTGCGTTAGGTGAAGACCAATACCCCTTCATATAAGCCTCACCAGAACCAATCGAACCACCAGTGAGCATTTGTGCATAAGCTGCGGGACTATGGATATGCACTTCCGCCTGCGGTTCGTGCGGTTTGTCTACACTCCCAAAGTGATGGCTGCACGGTCCCTCGTGGAGCGTTAGCGAACCAACCTGCAACTGGCTCAGAAACTTGAATATAGCTTCTCTCGCTATTTTCTCGCCGACTCTGGCCCCGCGTGTGTTTGGCAAACGCAACGCGCCGATGCTGCCTTCATTCATTCTTAGCTCCTGCCGCATCACTAGCGGGGTGTATGTAGACTGGCATTCCCTTCATGTAGAGCCGCAAAGCCTGCCAATAAATAGCAAGCGCTATCTTTATCGACATCAACGGATAACGGAAAAGTAATTTATTCAAATTAAACGCTGACATAGGCTGGGCAGACAGGGACAGGGTGGCATCGAACACCTTTTCTTCCTCTAATAAATTTTCCATGTGCAACACCAACTTCCTATCAGGCGTGTTACTGCGCCAGCGATAGCGCATTTCCATAGGGTTGAAGGGTGACACATGCAACTCTTTATCGAAAATCGTTTGCAACCAGCGGCCCTGTTCAGGGCCCTTGAGAACATAACTGTGTCGCTCATTCCAAGGCGTGTTATTTACCTCTGCAACGACATAGTTTAGACGTGTCTCACCCTCATTAAAACAGTAATAACATGCAATAGGGTTCATTATAAAACCGAAGCAGCATAAGTTTGCCAATAAATAGATAGGGCCGACGTGGTCCTCCCCGGTTTCCTCATGTATTCGACGCCGCACTTCATCTTGAAGTGGCAACGCGGGGTTACCAAGAAAATCACTGCGCCTAAACTGCCCCAGAGCCCGCCCCGAGGCAGACCAAAAAGGTGTCTTGGAAAAGATATATTCCACCTCGTCCAAACACAAATAAGGCATGATAACTTTGTACTGAAACTCATGTCGACGAGGAACTTCTCGACGGTGCCTAAGCGTACCTTGGTAGATTCGTGACTTCAAGCAGCTACCATGTGCTTGCCACTCAGAGCATTGGCGACCCGGAGCGCACTGACCACACCATCCTCATGGAAACCATTTTGCCAATAGGCACCGCAGTACCAAGTATTGGCCACGCCGTTAATGTGTTCCCAGCGCTGCTGCGCGGCACACCCCTCTAGAGAAAACACCGGGTGATCATAAGTAAAACGGCCTATAATCTTGTGTGGATTGATCGCCGCTGTATTATTTAGGGTGACACAAAACGTTTCGGGCGCTTTGATCCCCTGCAGAATATTCATGTTATAGGTGACAATTGCACGATGCCTGCGCTCCCCCAGCGTGTAATTCCAGCTGCTCCATGTCTTCGTCGTGCGCGGCAGCATGCGGATGTCGGTATGCAGCACCACATCGTTACTTTGGTATGGAATAGCGCCGAGTATGTCAGTCTCCAACGCAGACGGCTCCTCCAGTAGCGCCAGAGCCTGGTCAGAGTGGGTTGCAAACACAACCTGATCAAAGCTCAGTTGCTGGCCGTCTACCATCTTTAAAGTTACTCCTTTTTCAACTGACCGAGCGACACCCTTCACTGGGTTACCGACAGAAATACGCTCTGAAAACCGCGCGCACAGGGGCTGCAAATATTCCCTTGAGCCACCCTCAATGACTCGCCACTGGGGCCTATCTGCCACCGACAGCAGTCCATGGTTGCGGAAAAATCTCAAGAAAAATATCACCGGAAAATCCAAAATAGTGTCGCAGTCAGCAGACCAGATAGCGGAGCCCATGGCCGCCAAGTAATGCCGCTTAAACTTTTCGTTATATCCCCTACGAAT
>PKDD01000033.1 GCA_002862465.1 Haliea sp. | reverse complement strand
TAATGCTTCACTGCTGCCGTTAGAATACCCCTTGCCTGTTGAGCCAATAGGCTTTACAACGCGACTTCATCTGCTAATAGTATAGGTCCCATCAGTTGGCACGAATATAAACTCATCGATAAGGAAAGACGTTATGAAGCTAGGCCTAGGGCTTGTTCAAACTGCATTTAGTGCCAATCCAACCATTGACCTAAGCACTGTTCGCTTAGCGGAGAATCTTGGTTTTGATTCTGTGTGGGCGGCAGAAGCTTACGGCTGTGACGCCGTAACGAGTGCCACTTGGCTAGCGGCACATACATCGACAATAAAAATCGGCACAGCGATTATGCAGATTCCCGCACGCTCCCCCGCTTCCGCCGCAATGACGGCGATCGGACTTGATGCTCTCTCGCAGGGACGCTTCATCTTAGGCCTTGGCAGTTCAGGCCCGCAGGTCGCTGAAGGTTGGCACGGTGTCGCCTACAATCAACCGCTTAAGCGGACACGCGAGTACGTCGAGATCATTCGTAAAATACTAGAACGAAAAGAACCGTTGCGCCATGACGGCTACCATTATCAACTGCCTCTAACTGGCCCCAATACCACTGGTGTGGGTAAACCTCTCAAGAGCGTCGCCCACCCTAATGCCAATCAACCGATAGTTCTTGCCTCTATTAGCCCTGGCGGCTTGCGCCTGGCGGGCGAAATCGCAGATGGTGTGTTGTTATCGTTTATTGACCCCAATGCCACACAGGACATTGTTGATCGTCACTTAGCCGATGGCTTCGCTAAGGATGGAGCACGCTGTACCCGCGATGTATTTACGGTTAGCACTTTCGTCAGCGTTATCGTACACGACGATGTCTCTGCGGTGCAGGCAATGATGAAGCCAACTCTCGCTAGGCAACTGGGCGGTATGGGCTCCAAAGGGAAAAACTTCTATGCCGAATTTGCTAAGCGAATGGGCTATATCGATGAAGTAGACCAGATTCAATCGCTCTATTTGGCTGGTGAGAAAGACAAGGCAGCCTCAGTCGTGCCTGCCGACCTTATTGATCTGACCAACCTTATTGGCCCGCCAGCGCGCATTCGGGATCGTCTTAGCATGTGGAGAGAGGCTGAGCAGCGCGGTTCACTCGACATGATGCTGATCACTTCTTCCCAGCCAGAAGCGCTAAACTTGATGGCTGAAGAGTTACTTTAGTCGGTCAAACGCTGTGCTTATAGGCGTTTGACGAAGAATCCGGCTATGCTTAGTGTCGTGCTAGGAAAACTATATGTACATACTGTTGTTTAATCTTGGATCATCATTTAGGCCACATAGCGCTCAGCCAACTCCTGCATAATCTCTCGAAATTCTGCGACTGTTTCATGAATAATCTCTTCAACACTCTGCATAGCGTTAATGCGCCCTGCGACCTGGCCCGATAAGGGAATAGCTGCTTCCATGTCGCCGCCAAAGTATAATTCTGATAAATTCGCCATATGTTCCATGACATTGAATTGTCCTAGTAGTGCAAGACTCGCAGTTCGCTCCGTGCGCAGCGCTCTCAGCGCAGGCCGTGCCTGCTGATTCAGAAAAACGGTATCTGTCGCCTTGGCCTCAAATACAGCCTGTTTCCAGTTATGGTGTACCGGTGATTCTAAACAAGATAACATGCGGGTTCCCATCTGGACGCCCTCAGCGCCCATAGCGAATGCGCCCGCCATCGATATTCCATCACAGATTCCTCCTGCGGCAATAATTGGCGCGTCTGTATAAGAGCGTATCATCGGCAGTAGCACCATCGTTGATACCGGGCTTGGATTTTTGAAACCACCGCCCTCCCCACCCTCAACGATTAGCCCGTCGACTCCCGCATCAAGTGCTTTCATTGCCATTTCCAATGTTGGAACAACATGAAATACCTTGATGTCCGCCGCCTGAAATGCCTCTGTGCACACGCTGGGACTGCCGGACGATGTAGTGACAAACTTGATGCCCTGATCAATAACGAAATCGATAATATTGCTGCCTTTCACATAGGATAGGGCTACGTTCATGCCAAAGGGTTTGTCGGTTAATTCGCGCATTTTAGCCACCTCTCCCTTGATATTGTCTAATTCACCTGAGGATGTCTCGATAATGCCCAAGCCGCCAGCATTGCTAACAGCAGAGGCCAATTGCGCGCGTGCTATCCAGCCCATGGGGGCTTGTATGATCGGGTAGTCAGTACCAGTCATTTCGGTGATGCGGTTGTTGATCGCGGCTTGATTCATAGTGGTCTTACTCTCTCAATAGACTGTGGTTTTACTGCTGCGCAGAAAAGCATAGCATCCTTGTCCAATATATTGACACAGGATGTGACACAATGTAATTGTTGCAGCCGTCTAATTTCAGATAAATATCACAAATGTGCACACAAAGGTCCCGAATTTACCGTTAGAGGAGACCGAGCAATGCATTACTGCAACTAAGGCTTGGTAGGCGGTTGAATATGTATCGCTGCCTCATAGACTGGCGCACCCTTAAGTGTTTCTAGGTATACTCTAACGATAATTTTTCAATACATGGGAGGGAGCCTCCTCTAATTACAGAGATGCTTGACCCTGAAAACACTACATATTTTGATGAAATAACACTCGTAAGGCTTCGGTGAGTCAGACGACCATCCGTTTTTACGGATGGGAAAAGATACGCGTGTTGTTTAAATTAAACTTAGGCAGCGACCTCGCTAGGCGTCACCATCAAACCTTTAGTCATTACATAAGGAGCACTTTAGATGCAGATTAAGGACGCAATAATTGTTGTTACAGGCGCCGGCAGTGGTATCGGTAAAGCACTGGTGGAAAAGTTTATTGCCGAAGGCGCCAAAGCCGTCGTTGGTGTCGACATCAATACTGACGCCGCACAAACAACTGCGGCAGAATTGGGCTGTGTCGCTATGTCCGCAGATGTGACTAGGGAAGACGAAGTGCAACGCGTTATTGAAGATACCGAGAAGACCATCGGCCCTATCGATTTGTTTTGCAGTAATGCAGGAGTCGCCGCAGGCGCAAGCGAGCAATCAGCGAACGTTGAGTGGGAACTCAGTTGGAATGTAAACGTGATGTCCCATGTTTATGCCGCGCGCCATTTGGTGCCGCGCATGCTCGAACGGGGTCATGGTTATTTTCTCAACACAGCGTCCGCCGCTGGATTGCTCAATCAGATCGGTGGCGCTGCCTATGGCGTCACTAAGCATGCGGCAGTGGGGTTTTCCGAGTGGCTGGCACTGACCTATGCGCATCAAGGTATCAAGGTATCTTTATTGTGCCCGCAAGCAGTGCGTACCGCGATGACAGCTGATGCCGATGATCAGGGCACAAAGGCCGCCAGCGGCGATGGCATGATGGAGCCGTCAGAACTCGCGGATATCGTATTTGAGCATCTGCTGCGAGAGGATTTTCTTATTCTCACGCATCAAGAAGTGAAAACGTATATGCAGCGTAAAAGCTCAGACTACAATCGCTGGATAAGCGGTATGAACCGATTATTTCAAAGGTTGTCGGGAACGATCTAGCTTACCGCAGCGCTCCCCCGCACGAAGAGAACGCTTGGGTTTGGGCTTGAATGCTTAGGCTGCGGCGCTAGAGGCAGGTATGTTCACCAGTGCCGCGAATAGCTGCTGATGATAATCTGCATCGCCAAAAAGACTGTTGATAATCATCAAGCGCTTCACGAAGAAGCCTATCGACAACTCATCCGTCATTCCCATACCGCCATGCAGTTGGATGGCTTCCCCACCAATCATTCTACCTGCCCTACCGGTCATCACTTTCAGAGCTAACAGGCTGCGACGCGCATCGGCATCATCATCCTGCGCAGCACAGACTGCGCGCAGCATTAACGATTTGACGTTCTCACAGGCACCAAACATGTCTACCATGCGGTGCTGCAGTGCCTGAAATGAACCGATGGCAACGCCAAATTGCTCGCGTGTTTTGCAGTACTCGAGTGTCTTTTCATTCAGGGCTTCCATAACGCCTAACGCATTTGCACAAATAGCCAAGCGAGCAGCGTCGACGATAGGGGACATCAACCCAAAGCCATCACCGACTGTCCCGATGACGGCTTCGGCTCGAACATCCTTAAAGGAAAGCGTAGCGGCCTCCTGTCCGTCGGTCATTCGATAGACGGTTCGCTGCAAACCGCTACTGGACCCATCGACTAGAAACAAGCTAAGACCGTCCTCGTCAGACTGTTGCCCTGCACTGCGAGCCAATACAATCAATTTTTCTGCGGCACCGCCGTTAAGGACTACTGTCTTTTCACCATTTAGTATCCATTGCTCGCCGTCCTTATCGGCTCGAGTAACGACGTCAGTCATCTCGTAGCGGCTCTGGCGCTCGAGATAAGCGAATGCGCCCTGTAACTGTCCGTCAATAATTTGTGGAATATAGTCTCCTTTAAGCTGCTCGCTGCCACCTGCCTGCAGCAATGCACCAAACAGCATCACAGTGGCCAAGTAGGGCTCTGCCACAAGACCGCGACCAAACTCCTGCATGATGACCATAGTATCAACTGGGCCTCCGCCAAAGCCGCCGTGCTCCTCGGCAAATGGAATTGACAACCAACCTAACTCCGCGAACTGTTGCCAGTGCTCTGCATTAAAACCATGTTTCATTTCGACGACAACATTACGCTGATCAAATGCATAATTTTCTGCGACGAATCGAGCGATACTGTCTCGAATCAGCACCTGTTCTTCACTTAGATTAAAATTCATCGATTACCTCCTACAACCCGAGTACATATTTAGCTGTGATATTTTTTTGTATTTCGTTAGAACCACCGTAAATAGAAGACGCACGTCCTCTGAAATAGAGCTTTTGCGCTGAATCGGCAAAATTATGACCCAGCCCTGCAGGCGTTAGCTCGCCCTGTAACGTCCCGCTGTAATAGGCGGCAACATCCATACGAAGTTCCTGAATAGCCTGCTGCAGTTCCGTGCCCTGTATTTTTAGCAACGATGATTCTGGACCCGGAGGATTACCTTCAGAAATTGATGCCAATGCGCGCAGTTCCGTAAACTCTAACGCCATGAGTTCGATCTCAATGTCCGTCAGACGCTTTGCAAAGATAGGGTCGTCAAGTAATGACTTGCCGCCATTGATCTCCGCACGCGCTTCCTCGCGAACCACTGTGAGTGCTCGCTTTGAGCTTGCGACCTCAGCGATGTTAAGGCGCTCATGAACTAAAAGGGACTTGGCATACGTCCACCCTTTGCCCTCTTCGCCAATACGGTTCTCAACTGGAACGCGAACGTTGTCAAAAAAGACTTCGTTCAAATGGTGAAACCCGTCGATCGTGTTAATGGGTCGTACTGTAACGCCGGGGCTGTTCATGTCGATGAGTAAAAATGTGATGCCTTCCTGCTTACGTCCTGAGCTATCAGTCCGCACAAGGCAAAAGATCCAGTTGGCATACTGCGCATAACTAGTCCAGATTTTACTGCCATTAAGCACATAATCCTCGCCGTCAAGTTCTGCTCGCATTTTCAGTGATGCAAGATCGGAACCAGCGCCCGGTTCTGAGTAGCCCTGACACCACCAATCTTCACTGTTTAGAATTCGGGGCAGGAATTTTTTCTTTTGCTCGTCATTACCGTAAGCAATGATTACGGACGCGACCATGGTCACACCGAAAGGCAACACCTCAGGTGCACCGGCGGCCGCACGCTCTGAGTTATAAATGAACGACTGCGTCACATTCCAGTCAGTGCCGCCGTACTCTACAGGCCAATGGGGCGCAACCCACCCTTTGTGGAAGAGCCGAGTCTGCCACTCTTCGACACCCTCTTTCATCGTTGCGATATTGCCATAAGTTGCCGCGAGATCTTTGTCCCAGGCCTCGCTAAGAAATTGTCGGACCTCCGTCTGAAACGCTAGATCGTCTTCATTTAAACGTGTATCCATTGTCTATCTCCTGAGTCAAAAATTTGATTCCGCCACATTACAGCGGAGGAATTGCTTCTGCGGCATTAGATCCTATGAGTTCTACAAATCGTGGAATAAGTTCATCGGGCAAGTCATGGCCCATGCCTTCTATCAATTCCAACTTAGCGCCCGGAATAAGTTCCGCAGTATCAATCCCGCCCGACACGGGTACGAGGGGGTCAGCTTTGCCGTGGATCACCAGCGTGGGCGCAACAATTTTTTTTAGCACTGCAACGCGATCACCGCCCGCCATTATAGCGACCATCTGACGCGAATGTCCTGCCGGATAATAAGACCGTTGGTAGCTGCGACTAAGCTTCTCACTTAGCGCCTCATCGGTAGGCGGGTATGCAGGACTACCAATCAATCGCCATGTGCGCATCGCATACTCATGCATGCTCTGAGCATCTGCCTTTGCCGGTCGCCGCAGCATATGTAGAGCGACTTTACGATCTGGTCCTGGTAGCGACTTACGGCTGCTAGTCGACATAATCGATGTGAGAGACAAAACCTTGAACGGAAAGTGCCCCGCCACGAGTTGCGCAATCATACCGCCCATTGACGCTCCTACAAGATGCGCGGACTCTATATTCAATGCGTCCAGCAACGCTACTGCGTCGTTTGCCATGTCCTCCAGTGTATAAGGCACTGCCACAGGCAACTTGAGCCTGGCAAATAGTATGACTTTTAACAAATTCGGCACGGGCAGGTTAGTCATTTTTTGGGACAAACCGATATCACGATTATCAAAGCGAATAACGCAATAACCGCGGGCTGCAAGACCAGCACAAAAACTCTCTGGCCAACCCGTCATCTGAGTTCCCAAGCCCATAATCAGTAAAATTACAGGGTTTTCGGACTCACCAAACTGCTCATACGCAAAATCGATGCCGTTGGCGTTGATATATTTCTCGGTCATACGTTGTTCCCACACACCCTGTCGACTTGCAGGCCAAGTGATACAGTGTTTCAATCAGCGACCTTGTTCGACAAAATCATGTCTGTTAATGGAATAAGGCGAGTTTCTTTTGACATTTTATATGTCATAAAAGAGTTTGCCAAGACGTAATAGAGCACCTCTAACGCCCGGCCTTGCTATGAACACTCTTAATCACGACCAAACTAGCCCATATATAATTTCATATATCGAAGAAGATACGCGTATTTTGCGCAAGCGGTTCAGTGAATGGGGTTACCTATACATCAAAGGCTATATTCCGCAGCAAAACTGCGAGAGTTTGTTAAGCGCAATATTGCATGCATGTGCGCCCTACATTTGCCGCCGTTTGCCGCATCCCCCGCACCTTGAAGGCGAGCCGTTTTTTGAGACAGACACTGTTTGGGATGAAATCTATCCAAAAATTCAGTCACTAGAAGCATTTCATGCATTTTTTCATCAGCAACACGTCCTAAATTTGATGGAGATCATTACCGAAGCCCCTCCTTTTGTTTATCCAATGAAGATGGCGCGTATTTCTACACCACGAAAGATCGGGTTCGAAACGCCACCTCATCAGGATGCACATTCGCACCATGCTGGCCCGACAATGGCGGGGTTCTGGGTGCCTTTGCACGACGTGAACGAAGCGATGGGACGAGTCAAGGTGCTGCCTAAATCGCATAAGCTTGGTGTACGCCCCGTCTTTGAAACCCAAGGGGTTGGTGGGGTTCAGTGCGAGATTTACGACAGTGAAATAATCTGGCATGCCTCTGATGTCGGCGCTGGCGATGTACTGATTTTCCACTCCTGCACTGTCCACAAGGCCGAGCCTAATATGACCTCCGACACTGTGCGCATCAGTGTCGACACTCGCTTCTGCGACTATGGCGCGCCTGTATTTTCAACTAATCTAGAGCCACATCATGGGTGGCGAATAGAGGGCTTGAACTGGCCATCAATATACGGGCAGTGGAGAAACAGGCAACACCAATATTACTGGCGCGACTACCCTGGCCTGTTTTAGCCGCAGTTTTTAGCTTAAGATCGACAACTTAAAACCTGCTAGCGGGAGATTATTGCAGCCATCGAAAATTACCGGCGCGCGTTGATGTGACGTTGGATAATTCTGGAAAATAGCCACAGCCTGTCCTGCCCCCATAATGCCAATATCTCTTTTCCCGTTTCATCAAGCAAGCGAAAGCTCGGTACGCCCCAGAGGCCAGACGCATAGAGGTCTGCGCGGTTGGTTTCAAGCAACGCTTCCCAGCCTGGTTGCCCTACTCGTTTCTTGGCTTCATTCCAGTCGAGGCCAGCCATTTCTACCATTCTTTTAAGCCCGGAGTCGTTGTTCAAATTTACGGACTGAGCAAAAGCGCAGCTTAGAAAGGCACTAATTAGGGCTACCCCCTTACCCTGCTCGCAGGCCCACGGGTAAAGCGAGTACCCGCGACGGGCCGGATTTCCAATAGGGTCATAGAAGTTACCAAACGGCACGTCCTGTGCCTGTGCCTCTCTAGCCGCGTCAGCGAATATATACATGCCTTTCTGGCGAGTAGCAGAAACGCCACGCATCACCATTGGGAGTACTGGTCGAACCACTAAGGTCGTACCCGTATCGCGCGCAAGTTTCACCACTTGATCGAAGATGATAGCCGTATAGGGGCTGCGCAGTGATGCGTACATTTCCAGAATGAGGCCGCCATCGCTCGGCAGATGTCCACTTTCTATAGGGGGACGCGGTATCAATAACGGAGCGTCACTCTGTCGCGTCAGCCCTAGCTCACAAAGTCGTTGCTCGAGGTGGTATAGCCTGTCGACGCCCCAATACCACTCTCCGGCGTAGTAGAACATACCGCCTGAATAGTGCTTCAACTCATTTTGGCGTCTGCTGCCTGCGCTGATGCAGTCAAGGGTATCTTTGTCTGAGACACAGCCAAACTGCTGAGCAAGCTCTCGGAGTGTCACCTCGTCATCAGCCCATAGCGCACGCCCTACTTTTACCGCGCGCTCAGCAAACCCTGTAGCGTCCTGAGCCGCAAGTATGCTCGATGCCAGTTTTACTAAATTAGGTAGGAGCGGTTGGTCATGCCGTGGAAATTCCAACCCGTACTCCGGTGCGACCTGATAAGCGTCATAACGCGATAAATCGAGCAATAGTTTTGGCTCAGGTAAGTTTTTATCCTGTGGCCCTGCTACGAGATGACATACAATTTCTACGCCGTAGCGTTTGGACAAAGGCTGCAGTATCTGTGCCGCCAGATGGCTGTATCCATCATCCACTTGATGAAAGTACTCTACAACGTGCGGCAGACCCAGTTTGATGCGCTGCTGCTCGGCCCGCGTACGCCGTTTGATCAGTCGCTCTGGTTGACACAGCCGAGTCATAATACGTGACGTAAGCCAGCGCGTCATTTTACTAGGGTCCATGGTTGCGGCTCCACCCTGCTCTTCAAATCTATCGGTCATGAGAGTACTCGCTGCAATTTTTTCATATGACGCCTTATCTCATCTTATCTTATATGGATTCTAATCGGTAACTGGCAGCGACGTTGGCGCTGCTGTCGGCGCCTTCCGTAGCTCAATCGATTAACACAGATACGAGTAAAGCACCTTTAGGCCGTTGAAATCATCCCCGAAAGGCGATCAGTAATAATCTGGTTAGCGTCTGCCATGATATTGTCGACCAGTTGCTGGCAGGTGGGGATATCTTTTATTAGGCCTCCGCACATCCCTACAGTGACCATTCCCGCGTCGATATCGCCCGTAGTCCAGGCAATGTCTTGGTTCTTGCCCGAAACCAGGGCATGCACTTGACCGAAGTCGCCGCCTGCCTTCTCAATTTCGGCAACCTTTTGAGCGATACTATTTGTGTAAACTCTAGCGGTATTGCGGAAACTACGAAAAATCAAAGACGTTTGTGTCTCGTCCATCTCAACAATACGCTGCTTGATATCATTATGTATGGGCGCTTCCTGAGTTACCATAAAACGCGTACCCATGTTGATACCCTCCGCACCCAGAGCTAATGCAGCTGCAAGACCGCGACCGTCCGCAAAGCCACCGGATGCAACTACGGGAATTTTAAGGCGCTGCACTGCCGCAGGGATCAGAACGAGACAGGTGACATCTTCTTCGCCGGGATGTCCCGCACATTCAAAGCCATCGATGCTGACTGCGGCAACACCTACTCTCTCTGCCTTCAAAGCATGGCGGACGGCGACACATTTGTGAATGACTTTAATGCCGTGAGCGTTAAATACCTCCATAAACGGCTCTGGACTGCGGCCAGCGGTTTCAACAATCTTCACACCGCTCTGACAGATTACGTCGACATAATCATCGTAGTTGATTTCAGTTGCGACGACGCCCACTGTTAGGTTAACCGCAAACGGTTTATCCGTCAGTGACTGGCATTTTTCAATTTCCTGCTTCAGTAACTCAGGAGTTGGGAGAGTCAGCGCAGTCATTACGCCTAAGGCTCCTGCATTCGATGCGGCCGCTGCCAATTCAGCAGTCCCCACCCGCATCATACCACCGCAAATAATAGGGGTTTCAATACCGAGTAATTCAGTGAGTCTTGTTTTCATACTGTTTCTCCTAATGTGGTGTCCTTAAAACTTTGAGACTATAGTTTCCGCAAACTCTGTAAGACCCGCCACCGGGTCTTTGCCTAGCCCGAAGATCGGCACAATAACCCTTGATGCACCTGCATCTTCAAAGGCTTTGATCGCATCTATGCCACCTTGCATGTTCCACATGCACGATATTTCGATAGTGTCTGGGTCCCTGTCCTCCTCGGCACATGCTGCAGCCAATGGCATCATTTTTGCCGCCAGAGCATCCGGGTTATCCACAGGAAGGAACCAGCCATCGCCATGACGCGCAACCCGCTGATAGATTTTACCTTTTGTGCCACCCATTATTATGGGTACTCCAGATTTCTTCTGAGGGACAGGATAACTTTTAAACCCCGACCAATTTATAAACTCACTTTGATGTTCCACTACCTCACCCGACCACACTTTCTTCATGGCGACAATGTAATCATCAAAACGGGCGCCACGGCGTTCAAAAGGAACACCCACAGCATCGAATTCTTCCTGCAACCAACCAATACCTGCACCCAGCATAAAACGTCCGCCGGACACAAAATCTAGGCTGGCAACCTGTTTTGCAAGATACATTGGATTGGCCTGCGAAACGATATTAACCCCAGTGCCAAGCAATAAAGTACTGGTGTTGGCCGCGATCGCCGTTAATGCAATTAGAGGATCAACGAAGTTTGTTTCTGGTCTAGCGCCCATTTTTCCATCAGCACTGTATGGATACTTCGACGCATAATCTTCCGGCACAATAACGTGTTCAAAAGTCCATGCAGATTCAATGCCAACAGACTCCGCTAACTGAGAGTAGGCGACCATTTGCTCGATACTTTTTGCACCTACGTTTACAGGTATTAAGCCAAATTTCATTATTATCACCCTTTTGCTAGTATTTTAACTGTGGCAATCATCCTGCTGTGAATTTTAATTGCCCTGCCTTGCTTTTTACCTACCGATAAATCGCTTCGTGGAATAACGCTGAATAGTGCATTGCTGCCGGCTCAAAATCCCAGAATAGTAACGCCCAGCGCACACTGCAGCTGCCCGAGGTTGTATTTAGTAGCCAGCGCTAGTGGGTCGCGGCGCGTTGCATCGACGTTATAATACGTGCTGAGACGCTAATGTGCGTGTTCTCCATAGAGTCAGCGATATCGGCCGCGCAACAATGGTACCTACTAGCAACGATTTTGGCATGGGAATAACATAACCCCGATCGTTTACATAGCTTATGGCATGTAGTGTGTCATTATGTTTAGGTTAAATCAAACTAGGTGATGATTGGCACAGCGTAAGCGCGGTAGAGAGGACTATATAAGCCCTCGGGTATCACTTATACTAGCAATCGAAATACACTATTGACGGATTAGCAGTGTCTCAAAAATACTATTCTTTGGTCCAATTGAAGATGAACTTAATTGAGATTTCTGCGTCCATACACATAGGATTATAGGCAGCGCGTTAGGCGCTCACATCAGGTAGAACTATTTTGAGCTTAATATACCACACCAAGTTTGCTGTTCGCGTGACGTCACTTGTCATGCTGCTAAGCATTTGTTCACCCGCGCAGAGCATTATTGAGTACACGGAACCGCAACGAGACACCATAGTAGAAATGGTTGACAAGCTTCAGGAGCGTCATTACGCCAAACTGCTCTATGGTGATGAACTATCGTCACAGCACTTGGATAATTATATTAATAGTTTAGATAACGGGAAAATATTCTTTACCGCAATTGATTTGGAGGATTTTGAACAGTATCGATCTGTTATGGATGATCAGTTGCGTGAGGGCAAACTTGATGCCGGTTTCACCATCTTTAACCGTTATCATCAGCGAGTGCAGGACCGATTGAAGCAGGTGTCGTCGACCCTGCCTGAAACAGTAGCGGCTATGGACTTTACTACTGACGAAAGCTTCCCACTCGATATGGAAGAGCGCAAGTGGGCTAAGGGTCAGGCAGAGCTAGACGACCGATGGCGCAAGCAGTTAAAAAATCAGGTTTTGAGTCTTAAGATTGCTGGCAAGGATACAGACGAAATTGTTCCTATATTGCAAAAACGTTACGAGAGACAGCTACAGAGTGTAACGCAATATAATAGCCAGGATGTTTTTCAGATTTATGCGAACGCGCTGACCGAATTGTATGATCCACATACGAATTATTTATCTCCGCGGAGTACTGAGAATTTTAATATCAATATGAGTCTGTCACTGGAAGGCATCGGTGCCGTTTTGCAAATGGAAGATGAGTACACGAAGATATCTAGCCTTGTTGCAAAAGGTCCTGCCGATAAGGAAGGCGCTTTAAGGCCATCAGACCGCATTGTGGCCGTTGGTCAAGGAGTGGATGGAGTGCTGGAAGACATCATTGGCTGGCGTCTAGACGAAGTAGTGCAACTTATACGAGGGCCCAAAGGGACGACTGTTCGGCTGGAGGTCATTCCCGCGAAATCTAAGTCTACCGATGAACGTAAAGTGATCACGATCGTCCGTAATAAGGTGAAGCTAGAAGAACAGTCCGCGCAGAAAAAGATGCTGGAAATTCCAGCCGAGGGTAAAGTCTTAAAAATTGGGGTGATAGATATCCCAGCTTTTTATATCGATTTTGACGCGATGCGACGTGGCGAAAAAGATTACAAGAGTACGACACGCGACGTGAAAAAATTACTGCAGGAGCTGGAATCCGACGGCGTAGATGGACTTATAGTTGATCTCAGGAATAATGGCGGAGGGTCGCTGCAAGAGGCCAACGAACTTACAGGCCTGTTTATTGAATACGGTCCTACTGTTCAGATCCGCCATTCCTCTCGCCGCGTTTGGCGCGATGGAAAGCGTGTGAAGAGCCCCTATTATGAGGGCCCTCTTGTGGTTCTAGTCAACCGCCTGAGCGCATCAGCTTCGGAAATATTTGCTGGGGCCATGCAGGATTACGAACGCGCAATTATCGTGGGTGATTCATCATTTGGTAAGGGTACGGTGCAAACACTTGTGCCGCTCACTGAAGGACAGCTAAAAATCACCGAGAGTAAATTCTATCGCATTTCTGGTGAAAGTACCCAGCATCGCGGTGTCATTCCCGATATAGAGTTTCCCTCTATGTATGACACTGCGGAGATCGGTGAAAGTTCGCTAGATCACGCCCTTCGCTGGGATCAGATTAGCCCCGTGCGACACATTAACTACGATGATTTCTCCTCGGTATTACCCCACATTCAGGCGCAATTTTTAGATCGCAGCGCGGATAATCCAGATTTCATCTTCCTTGAGGACCAGATAGGCCTAGCGCAAGCAACGCGTGACATCACTGCGTTGCCGCTGAACGAAAAATCTCGCATCGCACTGCGTGACACGCAAAACGAAAAGGCGCTTAACATAGAGAACAAGCGACGCAAGGCAAAAGGAGAAGAACTGCTGACGTCGCTTCAGGATGATGACGATACTGACGGAGATAGCCATAGCGATGCCGCAGACCTTGACCCGCTAGCAGCTAATGAAATCGAAAAGAGCGATGACGATGAGAAAGCTGCAGAGGAAGATGTCTCCGACGACGTACTGTTAATGGAAGCAGGTTACGTGCTTGTAGACGCTTTATTGTTGAGGCAACGTCGCTACGCGCTTCACCACGAGGAAGAAACGGTGCATTAAGGATTTTGCCCAAACCAAGACAGTTCCTTATGCAGAGGCACCACGTCGCCGACTATTAGTAATGCAGGTGCTCTAGGTTCGGCGGCAGCGACTATATCAGTCATCGTCGCAAGCGTGCCTGCGAGCACTCGCTGGTCTAGCAGCGTGCCCCTCTCTACCAATGCAATCGGTGTTTCAGCAGGTCTGCCATGCGCCTGCAACTGACTACAGATGCTAGGCAGTTCCGCTGATTCGATATAGAACACCAAGGTTTCCATCGGCGATTGGCATTGATTCCAATCGTATTCCCGGGAGCTCCCCTTGAGGTGTCCCGCTAGGAATCGCACAGACTGTGCACGGTCTCGATGCGTTAGCGGAATACCTGCGTAGCATGCGGCGCCATTAGCAGCGGTAATTCCTGGCACCACCTGAAAAGGAATGCCGAGTTGAGCTAACAGTTCGATTTCTTCTACGCCTCTTCCAAATATAAACGGGTCACCGCCCTGGAGGTGCACGACCCGCTTACCTTGCTGTGCCAGTTTCACGATCATTTGGTTGATATCTGTCTGTGACAGACCACGATCATAGGCCTCCTTTCCCACATCGATGCGCTCTGCATCACGCCGTGTCATCTCAACAATGGCCGTAGCAACCGTTTCATCATATATTACGATATCAGCAGTTTGCAGTAATCTCGCTGCCTTAAAGGTCAATAGATCTGGGTCACCGGGCCCTGCGCCAATCAGATAGACTTCGCCTACATGAAGACGGCTAGTATCGAGCAGTTGCTCGCGCAACTGCTGCTCAGCTTGGTCCTCCCTGTCGGCAAGGACCTGTTCTGCTACCTTGCCCTCCAAAATCTCCTCCCAAAACAGCCGCCTGGGGGTGTCTAACGGTATCTGCTCTTTCACCAGTTGGCGAAACCGCCCGGCAAACTTTGCTACTCGTCCATACGCTGCTGGCACTAAGGCCTCTATTTTACGTCGTAAAATTCTCGCGAGGACGGGACTGCGGCCGCTGCTGCTGATTGCGATAAGTAGCGGGTCACGATCAACAATTGATGGAAAGATAAATGTACACAACTCTGGAGAATCAACCACATTGACGAGAATCGACGATGCGGTAGCATCACGGTAAACCTGATCATTCGTTACGATATCTGCTGTTGCTGCGACCACCAAGGTTTTGCCGTGTAAATCGACCTTAGTGTAGCGGCCTTGGCTCCATACTCCCTGATGTTGAATCAGCATTCTCTGTAGCTCATTGCTTAGAGTTGGTGACACCACCGTCAGGCTTGCGCCAGCACGCAACAGCAGTCGAGCCTTCCGTGTAGCAACGGCGCCGCCCCCCACTAAGAGCACAGGGGCATCGACTAGCTTCAAACAGACGGGAAGGAAATGCAATGCGTTATGCCCGGAGCTCGCTAGCACCACCCATATAAGGTTGTAATACGAGCGGAATGCTAACAGTGCCGTCTGCGCGCTGATAATTTTCCATTATCGCTACCAAAGTGCGTCCTACGGCGAGACCAGAGCCATTTACGGTGTGCATGAGTTCAGGCTTTCCCGTTGCCGGGTTGCGCCAACGCGCCTGCATTCTACGTGCCTGATAGTCTCCGCAGCTACTACATGAAGAAATCTCACGATAAGTTTCCTGCGCTGGCAACCAGACCTCTAGATCGTAGGTTTTTGTGGCCGAAAAGCCGAGATCGCCAGTGCACAATACGACCTTGCGGTAGGGAAGATCTAACAGCTGTAATACCTTTTCTGCGTCGCATGTCAGTTTCTCTAAAGCTGCGTCAGACTCTGCTGCGCGTGCAAGTCGCACAAGCTCTACCTTTTCAAACTGATGCTGGCGAATCATACCGCGCGTATCGCGGCCATAACTTCCCGCTTCACTTCGAAAGCAAGGCGTATGGCACACAAAGCGAATATCCTCAACTCCTACTTCAGCGTCCTCAAAAATGCGGTCGCGTCCGATATTAGTCACAGGAACTTCAGCGGTTGGACTAAGGTATAGCCCCTGATCTCCGCTAAGTTTAAATAAGTCTTCCTCGAATTTGGGTAGTTGACCTGTGCCAACTAAGGATTCACGATTCACGATGTAGGGAACATAAACTTCTAGATACCCGTGCTGCTGTGTATGCAAGTCCAGCATGAACTGTACTAAGGCACGGTGCAGCCTAGCAAGGCCGCCATACATTACGGTAAAACGAGAGCCAGTTATTTTTCCGGCCGTTTCGCTGTCCAACTGCTGCAGTCCCTCTCCTAGCGCCACGTGATCTCTCACTTCAAATTCGAAGGTTTTCGGGTTGCCCCAGCGGGATACTTCAACATTGTCTGCTTCACTTGCGCCAATAGGTACGTCCTGAGCAGGCACGTTGGGCGTACCCAATAACAATTCCTCCAACTCGCCCTGCACCTGTTTGGCATGTTCCGTCATTGCATCAATCTGAGTTGAAATTTTCTTGAGTGATGCGCCCACTTCAGCTTTCGCATCCTCCACACTTACGCCCTCGCTAACTAACACTCCTATTTTCTTTGAGGCGCTTTTACGCTCCGCCAAAAGACCTTGGCTATCTATGTCGGCCTGTCTGCGACGGGCGTCGAGCGCGGTAAAATCCTTTACGCTAAAAGTAAACCCACGAGTCGCGAGGGCTTTTGATATTCCTCCGGGGTCTTGTCTGACCGCCTTGATATCCAACATCGTGCTGATTCCTATGCTAAAATTTTGAAGGTAGGCTCCATTGCGCCCGACAGGCTAAAGCAGGGCCCGTGTCAATTGCATTGCAAGAGCTGCCATTATCACGCAAATGATGGTACTGCCAAACATATAAGCTAAGGCCTGAACGGAGTCTCCCGCCTCAAACAGGCTGACGGTTTCAAGAGAGAAGGTCGAAAAGGTGGTGAATGCTCCAAGGAAGCCCACGATCGACAAGCCGCGCCAGTCCGGATGAATAAGCTGACGTTCCACTAACATCACGTAGGCAACACCAATAGCAAAAGAGCCCACAACATTGACCAGCAGCGTACCTATGGGAACTTTTCCTTCCCACATCCCATGCAGCCAAGTTGCTAACAGGTGACGCGACACCGCACCAAAAGCTCCACCAATAGCAATAAAAATAAGGTATTTCATGATAGTAAGGCTAGCTCATTCGTAACGTCTAATGGTACTCGTTTTATCTCGCTCACGCAGGTAGCTAAGTTTTTCTTGAATTTTTCGCTCCAAGCCCTGGCTCACGGGAAAATAGTATTGGCGCCCCTGCAGTTCCTCGGGAAAATAATTCTCGCCGGCCGCATAGGCCCCCTGCTCGTCATGCGCGTAACGGTAACCGACACCATGTTCCAGCTCTTTCATTAACGTTGTAGGTGCGTTGCGTAAATGCAGTGGCACTTCTTCAGATATACCCTGTGACACCTCTGCGCGGGCTGCGTTGTAAGCTAAGTAGACGGCATTACTTTTCGCAGCACACGCTAGGTAAATGACGGCCTGCGCGATCGCAAGTTCGCCCTCTGGGCTGCCCAAACGCTCCTGTACCTGCCAAGCCTCAAGGGCGAGCGTGAGAGCTCGTGGATCAGCATTCCCTATATCCTCACTGGCGATTCGCACCACACGGCGAGCGACATATAAAGGATCACAGCCGCCATCGAGCATGCGGCACAGCCAATACAAGGCCGCATCTGGAGCGCTGCCTCTGACTGCCTTGTGCATCGCACTTATTTGGTCGTAAAAAAGATCACCGCCTTTGTCAAAGCGTCGCAGCGAAACCTGTAAGACCTCCTCGAGCGTGCGAAGCGTAATCCTGCCCTCGTCTGCCAAATCTGCGGCCAACTCTAGTAGGTTCAGTGCCCGCCGCGCATCGCCGTCCGCGTGAGCCGCAATCTCAGCTAAGCAAGCGTCATCCGTACCGACACGGTTGCCCAATGCAGCGACCCCGCGCACCAACACCGACGCGATCTCGTCTGACTCTAGTGGACGTAATTTATAAACACGTGCACGCGACAGCAGCGCATTGTTAAGTTCAAAGGACGGGTTTTCTGTGGTCGCGCCAATAAAGATGAAGGTGCCGTCCTCAACATAAGGTAAAAATGCATCCTGTTGCGATTTGTTAAAACGGTGGACCTCGTCTACAAACAGCACGGTATCTTGCTTACTACGTTTATGTTGCCGTGCTTGCATGATCGCATCGCGGATGTCTTTGACCCCACTGAGTACTGCAGACAACTGAATAAAATGTGCCTTAGCATGCCCAGCTGCGATTCTGGCCAACGTTGTTTTGCCTACACCGGGCGGACCCCATAAGATCATTGAGTGCAATTGACGGCTATCGATGGCCTGTCGTAGCGGCTTGCCCGGAGCAAGAAGATGCGGCTGTCCGGCATAATCTGCGAGAATTTGGGGGCGTAAGCGCGCAGCAAGTGGCTGATATCCTGCCTGTGTCGCGCTAGCCTCCGGCGAGGCGCTCACGGATGTAAACAGGTCACTGGTCATAGTAGAAGAGGTCAGCTTCGGGCGGAGGCGTGAGAGCGAAGTCTGCGCTGCTAAGTTCGGCGTTTGCATCTAAATTAGTGAACTTTATTACCACGAACTGATCGATATTATCGTGGATTTCCATGCCACTAAGTTGCGTCTGATCCAAATACAATATAAGTTTTTTGAATCCCAAGTCGCCAGATAGTGGGGTGAGCACGAACTCATTCGCGCCTTTATCCACGATGTTAAACTTTTCTTCTAGTTTCTCTGCATCTCCGCCAAGTATTTTCAGCGGAATCATTTCTGCATCGCCAGTCACGGGGCGTCGAGTTACCGTTTCAAGATCGCGATCGTAATGCCAGATAAACTCAGGATCAACAATAATCAACTGCTCATCAGGGCTGAGTACTTCCCATGCAAAGTAACTAGGCTGAAGAATGCGAAATTCACCTCTGGACTCGGCTAGTAACACTTTATTTTGCCCAAATTGCTGTTGCGAAAACTGTCCCTGCAGATGTTTGAACTGCTGTAGCGCTGATAGCAGCGCATTAGCATCAACGTTGGGTTGAGCACTCGATAGCAGCGACGCGAAACACAGCAATGCGGCAAGTAGATATTTTGTCATAGGTTATCCGGCTGTCCCGTTGTGCGTCCGTTGGGTTAGGCTTCCGGTGGAGGCGGCGCGAGTACTTCGCGCTGTCCATTTGCTCCCATGTCGCTGACGATACCAGCAGCTTCCATCGATTCAATCAGGCGCGCCGCACGATTGTAGCCCACGCGCAATTTGCGCTGCACAGATGATATTGAAGCACGACGACTTTGCGTAACGTAGTACACTGCCTCATCGTACAGCGCATCTGTTTCGTCGTCTTGCCCCGATGCTTCAGACTGAAGTTCTCCGGGGGTCACGGGTGTACTGCTGCCCTCGTCAAGTAAACCTTGGATATACAAGGGTTCGCCGCGCCGCTTCCAATCGGCCACGACTCGATGTACCTCGTCGTCGCTACAAAATGCGCCGTGCACCCGCGTAGGTACTCCGCTACCCGGCGGCAGATAAAGCATGTCTCCATGCCCCAGAAGTTGCTCAGCTCCACCTTGGTCAAGGATTGTACGCGAGTCAATTTTTGAAGAGACCTGAAAGGCAATTCTAGTCGGCACGTTGGCTTTGATAAGGCCGGTGATGACATCGACTGAGGGGCGCTGCGTGGCAAGTATCAGATGAATACCAGCGGCACGTGCTTTTTGTGCAATGCGGGCGATAAGCTGCTCTACGGTCTTTCCGACAATCATAATCATGTCAGCAAACTCGTCAATTACGACGACAATGCTTGGCAGTTTCTCCAGATTGGGCGGGTTTTGCTCTTC
>PKDD01000044.1 GCA_002862465.1 Haliea sp. | reverse complement strand
TTCATGGGCTAGTCCGACCAGTAGAGGACCAATTATTCCTGACAGTGTGCGGTCATAAAAGCCACCGCCCATTCCCAGGCGACCGCCGTAGCTGTCCCATCCAACAGTGGGAATAAAAATAATATCTAAATCGGATGCGGGGCAGCGAAATGCCTCCGTTGATGGCTCTGCAATGTTGTAACGGTTGGATAAAAGTCGCGCCTCTTTATGCCATTGCGCGAAGCAGAGACTGTTGTCGGTGATGACGGGTAAAAAAAGTTCTTTGCCTGAGTTCCGCGCTGTACTTTCTAGGCTACTGGTATCGATTTCTCCATCCTTAGCAAGGTACAGGGCAATGCGCTGTGCGCTTGCCCATTTTGGAAGAGTAATAATCGAGAGAATCAAAGCTTGGGCAGCGGTGTGTTGTTGGGCACGATTTAAGCTATTTCGGCGTTGCCGTAAATCGCTACGCAGTTGAATTTTTCTACGTTCAATATCTGTCATAGTAAAAAAGGATTCCCGGCTTACCGCTGACAGAACTGCCCTTGAACCCGATGGTTCAAGGTGGTGACTCCTGCACTGAAAAAGGCTTTCCGGCTAAAACCGGACATGCACACCATCAGCAACGAGAAGCCCCCGGTTACGCTATATCGGCTCGAGGACTGAAAGTCTGGCGAATAAGCTAGGGTCCCTTCTATAGTATAGCTTAGATACGACGGGTGAGGGACACAATCAGCAAATAAACCAATGAATTTTTGCGTGTTAGCTGATTTTCAATTGCCGCAGTTCTTGCAAAGCGCTGTTTAGTTTGCTGCTTAAACGTTTAACAGAATCATCGGCCGTGCTGTCCAGATCTGGTTCGCTACTCGGTTGCAGTAGTTCGTGACTGATATTGAGGGCAGCCATGACTGCGATCCGTTCCAACCCAATAACTTTTCCCGTGTCACGGATGCCGCGCATCTGCTTGTCCAGATATTTTGCTGAAACCAACAGCTCGGCTTCCTTCTCCTCGGGACATGTGACCTGATAATCTTTATCGAGAATCTTTACGGTTGTGGTGTTGGACGTACTCACACTTTTGACTCCATTGCGCGCAGCCGATCGATCATGCCCTCTATTTTGGAGCGGGCCAGTTCGTTTTTGTCTATAAGATCCTTACGCTCATCATCCCAGCCAGCAACATCTGCCTTCAGTGCACCATTTTCGCGATTTAACGACTCACACAAAGAAATTAATTCGTCAATTTTATGTTCAAGGTCTTTAAGTTGATTTGCAGTCATGTAGGTATACTGGTGTGGATAGTGTTAGTGATCTACTATAGTGCCGCATGGCATCTAGGTCAACGGCACAAAATCTATACATATCAATAGCCTGCCAACTCTTTTACAGTTAACAGTGGAGGCACTTTTGCGCGAGTCCAGTGCAACCTCCCACGGAGAATAGCCTATGCATGAAGATCTAGCCGAAGAAGTTGGTGTTTTTGACTTCGATGAGTTTGCTGATCACTTGATCGATCAGGGAACGTTGGTGTCGCCCTCTCAGTTGCACGGTTGCCTGTGTGGGGTGCTCTGTACAGGAGCGTCGGCAGAGGCGGAGTATGGTCTTGATGCGCTGTCTCAGGCCCTCGATGTCGCGATGCATGGGGAACTGGCCAGCCGCATTATGCAGCTCTATACCGTTACGGAAGTGGCGTTGAAAGACGAGGATTTTACGTTTTTACCTCTGTTGCCTGATGACGATGAAGAAATTGGTTTGAAAGCATCGGCCTTGGGAAGTTGGTGCGATGGATTTATGTCAGGTTTTGCCTATGTGATCGCTGGAAGCGAGGAGACTGCAGCAGCGCTGTCTAAAGATACCGGGGAGGTACTCAAAGATATTGCCGCCATGGCTCAGGCCTATGCTGATGACCCGAGTGAGGAAGAGGCCGAGGACAGTTACATAGAGTTGGTAGAATATTTGCGGGCGGCAGTGGTCACTGTCTTTTTAGATAATAAGGCGAATGCTGAGGAACGAGAACGGTCGTCTGGAGCAGCGCCACTCCTGCACTAGCTATGGCAATATTTTTTTCCTTTATCAATGGCCGCACGGTTGCGGACAGGTGGTGCTATGAGCATTAGTAAAACTGAGTTTGCACGGCGACGAAAAAACCTCATCGCACTGATGGACCCAAACAGTATCGCCATCATACCCTCGGCTGCTGAGCAGGTGCGCAGTCGAGACACCTTGTATCCTTTTCGGCAGGACAGTGATTTCTTTTATCTGTCAGGGTTCGTTGAGCCAGATGCAGTATTGGTGCTATTGCCTGGCCGCCGCCATGGGCAGTTTGTGATGTTTTGCCGAGAGCGCGACCCCGCATTAGAATTATGGCATGGCGATCGGGCTGGGCCAGAGCGAGTGTGTGAACAACACGGCGCTGATGACGCCTTTCCTATCGGCGATATCGACGAGATTCTTCCTGGTCTGGTCGAAGGACGGGAACGTGTGTATTACTCTATGGGACGCAGCACCGAATTCGATCGTCAAATTATGGGATGGGTGAGTAGTATCCGGAGTAAAGAATCTTCCGGGGCAGTACCTCCCGGGGAATTTACTGATCTGGATCATATGTTGCACGAATTGCGGCTATATAAGAGTGCTGCGGAGTTGCGGCTCATGCAAAAGGCTGCAGACATTACTGCGCGCGCGCATTGTCGTGCGATGCATGCTTGCCGGGGAGGCCTGTATGAATATCAACTGGAAGCGGAGATGCAACATGAGTTCGCGACATCTGGTGCCAGGTTTCTTGCGTATCCTAGTATTGTTGGTAGTGGCCGAAACGCCTGCGTAATGCACTATGTAGAAAATAGCAGCAAATTGCGCGATGGCGACCTAGTACTGATCGACGCGGGTTGTGAGTTTGAATATTACGCTTCAGACGTCACCCGCACGTTTCCCGTAAATGGTCGCTTCAGCGTTGAGCAGCGCGCTCTTTATGAGTTGGTACTGCGCGCGCAATTGGCGGCTATTGCCGAAATATTGCCCGGTAATCACTGGAATCAGCCACACGATGCCAGTGTGAAGGTTTTAACCAAGGGTCTGGTGGCTTTGGGTCTCCTCAAAGGCAGTGTTGCGAGTTTGATCAAGCGTAACGCGTACCGCGACTTTTATATGCATCGCGTAGGGCACTGGTTGGGTTTGGATGTGCACGATGTCGGCGATTACCGGATAGGCAATGAATGGCGAATGCTGGAGCCTGGTATGGTGATGACCGTTGAGCCAGGTCTCTACATTGGTCCAAGCAATACCAGCGTGGCGAAAAAGTGGCGCGGCATAGGTATTCGAATAGAAGATGACGTAGTGGTGACGGAGAAGGGCTGCGACGTTATTACAGCGGGCGTACCAAAAACGATAAAGGAGATAGAGGCTTTGATGGCCGCTTGATTTATGTCCGAGCATTTCGACATTGTTATTGCCGGTGGTGGCATGGTCGGCATCAGCCTTGCGCTTCAGTTGGGCGCTGTATTGCCGGCGAAGACGACGATTTTGCTAGTAGAGGGTAATGCAATTCCAGCCGCGGGCGACGGCGGCGTGTCGGATTATCATCCTGCATTCGATGCGCGCTCTACCGCACTGAGCTATAGCTCCCGTTTGATTTACGACGACATTGATGTTTGGGACGGTTTGCGCCAGTCGCTGTGCGCAATTGAAAGCATTCATGTGTCTAGTCGAGGTCGGTTTGGCAGCACTCTGTTGCGGGCCAGCGATTACAGTTGGCCTGCCCTGGGGTATGTAGTGGAGAATGCGTGGCTGGGCAATGCGCTGATTCAGCAGCTGCACCGGCAGGGTCGAGTCGACTTGCGCTGTCCAGCCAAGGTAATTGGCGCCAGACCAGATGGAAAGAGTGTGAGCCTCGAGTTGGAGAGCGATGGATTGCACGATCGTTTGCGTGCGGGCCTCCTGTTGGTAGCAGACGGCGCCAATTCAAGACTGCGGGATGCGCTGGGTATGGCCGTTAATGAGAAGCCTTATCGGCAGCATGCATTGGTGGCGAACATCGCTTCTGCGGAGCCGCATACGGGATGTGCTTACGAGCGTTTTACCGATACGGGACCTTTAGCGCTGCTACCCCTGTTAAGGGCAGATGGCACCGAAAATCGGAGTGCGCTTGTCTGGACTTTACCTGCTGAGCAAGCCCGATATTTGTGCGACTGTGATGAAGTAGAATTTTTGCAGGTGCTTCAGGAACGCTTTGGTTACCGACTGGGTCGCCTCGTAAAAGTCGGCGCGCGTCATGCTTATCCCTTGTCGTTGGTGCAGTCTAGTGAACAGGTCCGGCAAGGTATAGTCGTGATGGGTAATGCTGCTCATGCTTTGCACCCTGTGGCGGGTCAAGGTTTCAATCTGGCGCTGCGGGACGTGGCCGCACTGGGCAGGGTGCTCGCTGAGGGCATTGCTGCTGGGGTGGCGTCAGGTAATTTGGAGATGTTACAGCGCTACCAGCAGAGGCAGCAACCTGACCAAGATAGAACTATTCAATTCAGTGATCGCATGCCGGCCTTATTCATGCATGCCGACCCTCTGTTGGGTTTAGGGCGAGATCTCGCGCTGGCAGGGTTAGATATCATGCCCAGCCTGAAGCGAGAATTTGTGCGCTACGCTGCAGGTGTCGCCCGCAATGGGGGTTAAGTGAGTGGCTGAGATCAAACAATTTGATATTGCGATCATCGGCGCGGGCATCGCCGGGGCCTCTCTGGCCGTCGCACTCAGTGGCAACGGCTTGTCGGTTGCACTGATCGAGGCGCAATCGCCTGCTAAAGGCACATTACCGACTAGCTGTAGGTTGCAAAATTTTGATTCGCGAGTGAGTGCATTGACACCTAGATCGCGTGCATTGCTAGAACAATTAGGCGCATGGCAGTCGATCGCTGACTATCGCTGCTGCGCCTACCATCATATGACCGTATGGGATGCTGATGGGACTGGAGAAATTGAATTTGATTGTGGTGAGGTTGAATTGCCGGAACTGGGGCATATCGTGGAAAACCGTGCGATTATTCATGCTTTACTTGCTCGGGTGGATGCTGCCCCAGATATTAGCTTATTGCAGCCAGTCGCGCTGCGCACCTGCACGCGGCTGAACTCATCCCGCGTGTTGCTAGAGTTGGAAGATGGAGGCGCGCTTGAGGCGGATTTATTGGTGGCTGCTGATGGGGCGCTGTCACGCGTGAGGACGATGATGGCGTTCGAAAGTCGGGAGTGGGATTACGGGCATCACGCGATTGTTGCCACAGTAGAGGTTGCTTGCTCGCATGAAAATACAGCGTGGCAGCGCTTCCTGCCCACCGGTCCACTGGCACTGCTGCCTTTGCCCAGCGAAGACGGACGTCACTACTGTTCTATCGTGTGGTCATTGCAGGAGCATTTGGTTGATGATTTGCTGGCGCTGGGGGATCAGCTGTTTTGCGCTGCTCTCGAGCGTGCCATCGAAGGACGGTTGGGCCCAGTGATAGACACTACTGCACGTTCCGCGTTTCCGCTGCGCCAGCGTCATGCTGTCGACTATGTGCAGCCGGGGATCGCACTGGTGGCAGATGCGGCCCACACTATTCATCCCCTTGCCGGGCAGGGCATTAATCTCGGACTGCAGGATATTGCCGTTTTGGCCGAGGAAATTTTGGCTGGGCATGCCCGCGGTGTCAGTCCAGGTCAGTTGGAGCTGCTGCGTCGCTATCAGCGCCGCCGGAAGGGCGACAACTTACTGATGATGACAGCTATGGACAGCTTCAAGCGGTTGTTTGAACAGCAGTCATTGCCGTTGCGGTGGTTACGTAATACCGGTTTGCGGGTTGTGGGTCAGATACAACCACTTAAGCAACAACTGCTGCGCCATGCTATGGGTCTGGAGTGAGTCTTTTCCTTGAGATATTGTTTTTCATCACTGGGCCGTTAGACTGCGTTGTGTAATGCGGCGATAATGATATCAGTCGGTGTTACGGCTAATTTTGCGCGCAGATATATGTTTTTAGAGGAAATACTATGAGTCAGACGCCAAGTGAACTCAAATACGCCACCACACACGAGTGGGCTCGACGCGAAGAGGATGGCACCATAACGGTTGGCATTACCGACCATGCGCAGGAGGCTCTGGGTGACGTAGTATTTGTGGAACTGCCTGAGGTGGGAACCGTTTTCGCTGCGGCGGATGATGCTGGCGTTGTAGAGTCGGTCAAGGCGGCGTCGGATGTCTATGCGCCAATCAGCGGTGAGGTGATTTCTGTCAATTCGATGCTCGAGGATAAGCCCGAAACCGTGAACTCTGATCCTTATAATGATGGTTGGTTCTACAAGCTGCAGCCAACTGACAGTAGTGAGTTGGAGGCGCTGTTGTCCGCTGAAAATTACCAGCAGCAATGTGAAGACGAATAGGCTTACAACTCGCGATCGAAATACTCTGTGATTGATCTATTCTTGCGCAAAGGCGCTGATCACCGTTTGCGTGGCGGTCATCTTTGGGTCTACTCCAATGAGGTTGATAGCCAGCGTTCACGGCTGAGTGACTTTGCCGCTGGGGACTTAGTGTCGATCAGAAATGCCAACGGTCGGCTGCTCGGCAGTGCCTACATGGAGCCCAGCGCACTCATTTGTGCCAGAGTTTACTCGCTCGGTGAGCAGCGAATCATGGATATTCCATTGTTTACCTCGAGATTGGAGGCGGCACTGGCCATGCGGCAGGCGGTGTTTAAAAAACCTTTTTACCGGCTGGTTTATGGCGACAGCGATATGCTGCCTGGACTAATCATAGACCGTTTCGGTGACTATTTGGTGATGCAGCTCAACAATGGCGGTTTAGAGCGATATTGCGAGTCATTGCTGACAGCGCTTGTTGTGACGATGAAACCGCGAGGGATTTTGTTGCGAGGCGATAGTCGCATTCGCCGTGAGCATGGGCTTGCCACTGATAGTAAGGTCGTCTTCGGCGAAGTGCCTCCCTACGTTGGCCTAGAGGAGAATGGGGTGCAATTTCGGGTGCCGGTCTTTGACGGCCAGAAGACGGGTTGGTTTTACGACCACCGGATGTCTAGGGCGCTCCTAGCGAAGTGGGTCAAAGGGAAAAGCGTATTGGATGTTTATAGCTATATTGGAGGATGGGGTGTGCAAGCTGCCGTTTTTGGTGCAAGCCAAGTATGCTGTTTGGATAGCTCCGCTCAGGCGCTGGATGATGTTGGCGCTAACGCCAGTCTGAATCAGGTGGAGGCCCGTGTGTTGACACGCCGCGGTTCTGCAACGGAGGTTATGGCGTCGATGATTGCACAGGGCAGACGCTTTGAGGTAGTGGTTCTCGATCCGCCCGCGTTTATCCAGCGTAAAAAAGATCTCAAAAAAGGTATAGTAGCCTACCGCCGCATCAATGAGTTGGGGTTGCAGTTGTTGCAATCCGGCGGCCTTTTGGTCTCTGCATCATGTTCTATGCATCTGTCCCGAGCAGATTTGATCACAGCAATACAGCAGGCTGCGGTGCGCTCTGGATGTGATGTTCGCGTAGTTGAGCAGGGTGCTCAGGGGCCAGATCATCCAATTCATCCAGCAATTCCCGAGACGGAGTATTTGAAAGCGATATTTGCACGCAAGGCATAGCGTGTTCGCTGTGTTTGCTGCGCCGCCATTCCATGAGCGCGGCGGCAAAAATTTGACGCCGTGGCGACACTGTTCAGCGCAGCGAGATCACAGGCCACCCAAGCTCAAGCGCTCTGGCTCGCAAGGCGTCGTCCGGATCGACGGCTACGGGATTATCGATCAGTTCCAATAGCGGAAGGTCATTGTGCGAATCGCTATAAAACCAGGCGTCTTCGAGGCTTGACTTTCGCTCCTCTAACCACTGATAAAGGCGGATCACTTTACCCGTGTGATAAGAGGGTGTTCCGCTGGGCTCTCCGCTATAATAGCCGCCAACAATTTCACCTTCGCTGGCAATCAGGTTTTTGATGCCCATTGATTGGGCAATAGGCTCCGTAATAAAGCGATTGGTCGCCGTAATAATTAGCAATTCATGTCCGCGCTGTCGGTGGTCATTAATAAGAGATGCAGCCTTGGGCAGCATGATAGGTTTAATTTTGCTATCCATAAAAGCTAAGTGCCAAGAGTCTAGCTGTTTCCGCGAGCGCCCTTTTAAGGCGCTGAGCGCGAAGCGAAGATAGGCGTCTATATCCAGCTGGCCGGCTTGATAATCAGCATAGAACTGAGCATTACGGTGGGCGTAATCGGTCGTGTCTACGAGGCGCTGTTCGCAAAGAAATTGCCCCCATAGGTTATCGCTGTCGCCGCCGATTAGGGTATTGTCGAGATCAAAGATAGCCAATGTCACGGTCGGGGCCTCTAGAAAATGATTAACAGCATAGCCCCAGAAGTAAGCATAGTAAATTTCTCAGGACCTACAAACTGTGGAACAATGCCCTGTGGAAACAAAAGGTGAACGTGTCAAGTGATTGATTCAGACGGTTTTCGATCGAATGTTGGAATAATGGTGGTGAACGATCAGGCCCAGTTGCTTTGGGCCCGGCGGGTTGGTGGCCAAGATAACTGGCAGTTCCCACAGGGAGGTATCAGCAGAGGCGAGTCTCCAGAGCAGGCGCTGTATCGCGAATTGCATGAAGAGTTAGGCTTATCGCCCGATGCGGTTGCGGTGTTAGGCATCACCAAAGGCTGGTTGCGTTATCGGCTGCCGCGGCGATTCGTTCGTGAGGGTCAAAAGCCTTTATGTATCGGGCAGAAACAAAAATGGTTTTTACTGCGGCTGCTGACGGATGACGCGGCAGTGCAATTGGACCTTGATGAAAAGCCTGAGTTTGATTGTTGGCAATGGGTCAGCTATTGGTATCCGCTGAATCAGGTGGTCTCTTTCAAGCGCGATGTTTACCGTAAAGCGATGAAAGAGCTAGCGCTGCCTTTGGGGCGCCACACTGACAAGCTTGAGGGATTGTAAGACACTATGCTCGAAACTCTGCGTCACATTGTTCAGGAGGTCAATGCAGCCCGTGGGTTGAATGAGGCTCTCCAAATTATTGTGCGTCGTGTTCGTGAGGCGATGAACACTCAGGTGTGCAGTGTATACATGCGTGATTTGGCGGGCGCGCGCTATGTTTTTCAGGCGACGCAAGGGCTTAATCAAGAGTTAGTAGGTATGGCCAGCCTTGCCGAAGGCGAGGGCCTTATTGGTCTGGTCGCGGAGCGAGGAGAGCCGGTCAACCTTGAAGAAGCCGAAAATCACCCTAATTTCCAATTCATGCCCGGTATTGGGGAGGAGCATTTCCATGCATTTTTGGGTGTGCCCATTATTCACCAGCGTCGCTTGCTGGGCGTATTGGTCGTGCAACAGGCTGAGCGCCGTCGTTTTGATGAGAGTGAAGAAGCCTTTCTGGTAACGCTGTCGGCCCAACTGGCGGGTGTTATAGCCCATGCGCAGGCCACAGGTGTTGTCGAGTCACAGGCCCTAGACGGAGCGGCTCCTGCTAAAGTTGTGGGTGTGCCCGGTGCCGCGGGGATTGCAATTGGGACTGCTGTGGTGGTTTCTCCCAGCGCAGACCTCTACGCCGTCCCAGCACGCAAAGCGCAAAACAGGCGCAAGGACGTTCGTGCTTTTCGTGAGGCGTTGCAGAGTGTGCAGGAGGATATTCAGCGGGTTGCTGATAATCTAGGTTCAGAGCTCAGCCCTGAGGACCATGCGCTGTTTGATGTCTATCTCAGTATCCTAGACGATTCAACGATTGGGGCAGAAGTGGTTGGCCTGATTAAAGCTGGGCAATGGGCCCAAGGCGCCTTGAGCCAAGTGATGATAGAGCATATCCGACATTTTGAGCGCATGGAGCACAGTTATTTAAAAGAACGTGCGGTCGATGTAAAGGATCTGGGTACCCGAGTACTTGCTTACCTCCAGGCAGCCAGCCAGGAAGTGAAGACCTACCCGAGCCAGACGATTCTTGTAGGGGAGGAACTGACAGCGACTTCTCTGGGAGAGATTCCTCGGGAGAATCTGGCGGGTTTGATATCTGTGCGCGGCTCAGGCAATTCACATGTTGCCATTCTCGCTCGAGCAATGGGCGTGCCTACTGTGATGGGAGCGGTCGACTTGCCCTATGCCAGAGTGCAGGACCGTGAGTTGATTATCGATGGATATAACGGCTCGGTGCATATCAATCCTCTGCCCGAGATCAAGCAACGCTTCCAACAAATCGTTGACGAAGACAGTGCACTCTCGCGGGATCTTGAATCACTGCGCGACGAGCCATGTGTGACGCTCGACGGCCACCGCATGCCACTGTGGGTGAATACTGGTTTGATGGCGGATGTCACCCGCTCTTTGGAGCAGGGCGCTGAGGGTGTTGGGCTTTACCGCACAGAGGTGCCGTTTCTGCTCCGTGACCGATTTCCCAGTGAGGAGGAGCAGCGACAAATCTATCGCCAGCAGTTAGAGGCCTTTGCGCCCAAGCCTGTGACCATGCGTACGCTGGACATCGGCGGTGACAAAGCGCTGTCGTATTTTCCTATAGAAGAGGATAACCCGTTTCTCGGTTGGCGCGGCATCCGCGTCACTTTAGACCATCCGGAGATATTCTTGGCGCAGGTTCGCGCTATGCTCAAGGCCAATGAGGGTATAGGCAATTTACGTATTATGTTGCCTATGGTTTGCAATATTCTGGAGCTCGATGAGGCGCTCGATTTGATCAAACGCTGTCATCGAGAGCTCAGCAGGGACGGATTAACGGGCAACCTGCCGCCCATTGGCGTTATGGTTGAAGTGCCGTCGGCGGTTTATCAGGCGCGGGCGATGGCTAAACGCGTTGACTTCTTGTCGGTCGGCAGCAACGATCTTACTCAGTATCTGTTGGCGGTCGATCGCAATAATGCCCGGGTGGCGCGGCTTTATCACTCTTTGCATCCGTCTTTGTTGAAGGCGCTCGAAGAGGTTGCGACGGCCGGTGTGGCGGAGAACGTTCCCGTTGGGATCTGCGGCGAAATGGCTGGCGATCCGGGCGCGGCTGTGTTGTTGCTGGCGATGGGATATGACGTCTTGTCTATGAACGCGACAAGTCTTCCTAAGGTCAAAAACGCACTGCGGCATATTCGAGGCAGTGAGGCGCGCGAATTGCTGGACGAAGTGATGACAATGGATTATGCCGATGAGATAAGTCGACGCCTGGAGCGCTTCCTCGCCGAGCACGGAATGGAAAAGTTTATTCACAGTCCGGTAGAGTAGTGCGGCACTGCTGATATCGCTGAAGGTCTTTACCTTCGGTAGTGTTCGATTTGTCGTTGAAGGATAGTTCTTCATACTGCACTTCGCAGACCACCCCGTTTGAATTAAAACTCCGCTCCTGCCAGCTGGCCTGGGCATGGGAGTCGAACCATAAAGTAGTGCAAGAGCGTGTACCGTAGGCGTCAGTTACGATAAATTGAGGTGATAACGTAGCATCCATGATGCTGTTCAGGCCTTGTGCGCTGAGACTGTTTTGGTCCGCTAGGCGCTGGCTGGAAACAACGTCGGCAAGTGCGCGATGGGACATTGTGCCGGTCTTCAATAACGCCACCAGTTTGGTTTTGCCGAGCATCACTTTAGGCCATGGAGTATCGAGACTGGCGTTGCTTAGCCCATAGACGCCAGGCGGCAGATTCTGAGGACCCTTGGTGTCGCTGTTGGTGTAATGCCAGAGGCTGGTGCGGTCGCCCACGAGTAGATTAAAGCCTGCATAGTCCTGAGCCTGTGTTGCGATGTCTGTGAGGAATCCCTCGGGCGTCTGTGAGCCTGTCAGATATTGTCGTGATAATTCCCCACGTGAGCGAGGCGCCTCGGGTGTTTGGAATGGGTCGCGGTAGTTGGTCACGGCTGCAAACCGTCCGCTGCGGGTCACGCCCATCCATGTTCCTCCCTGCAGGAGGTCTTGGCCAGCCAGCAGTTCCGGATGTTCAGACCAGAACTTTGATGCGGCGGTCGGTCTGGCGTAAAACTCATCACGGTTGGCCGCAACTACAAAGGGGTAGTCGGGTGAAACTTGGTGGGCCAGAATCAACAAGCACATAAATTGTAACCATTAGTCATAGCGAAATAATTGTGAATCGTCACGCACTGGACGATAATACGGTTTTTTGCTCTTGATTACTTATGCGGGCGAGTTATGTCCGTCTGAATTCTTTGGCTACTCATTGAAGTGACATTATGCTGCCATATCCTGAACTAGACCCTGTCGCCGTTTCTCTAGGGCCGTTAACAGTGCACTGGTATGGTTTAACGTATCTGGCTGGATTGGCTTTTGCCTGGTGGCTAGCCGCGCGGCGCAGTCGCCTGCCTTGGACGGCGGTGCAGCGTGATCAAGTCGATGACCTTATCTTTTATGCCGCGCTGGGTGTTGTGCTTGGCGGTCGGGTAGGCTACGCCCTTTTTTATGGGGGTGAAAAGCTGGCGCAGGATCCCACCTGGATATTACGCGTTTGGCAGGGTGGCATGTCATTTCACGGGGGTTTTCTGGGTGTGCTGCTTGCCATGTACTTTTTTGCTCGTCGCCATAAAATCGTGTTCGGGTCGCTGATGGACTTTGTCGCTCCCCTGGTGCCGGTTGGCTTGGCGCTCGGGCGCCTAGGAAATTTTATTGGACAGGAATTGTGGGGGAGGGCCACTGATGCGCCCTGGGCAATGATTTTTCCGCGTGATCCGTTGCAACTCGCCCGGCATCCATCACAGCTCTATCAGTTTGCCCTAGAGGGGGTGCTATTGTTTATCATCATGATTTGGTTTTCGTCGCGTGCAAGGCCGACATGGTCGGTTGCTGGGGTCTTTGCCCTCGGTTATGGTTGCTTGCGATTTATTGCCGAGTTTTTTCGGGAGCCAGACCGTCACATTGGTTTCGAGGCGATGGGATGGATGACTCGTGGACAGTTGCTGTCACTGCCCATGGTGGTTTTGGGGCTGTATCTGATTGCAATGGCTTATCGCAATGCGAATGGGGCGGCTCCGCAACCCAAGGGAAAGGGCGCTAAATGAAACAATATTTAGAGTTGCTGCAGGATGTTCTTGATAAGGGTGTCCGCAAGGGAGATCGAACTGGCACCGGCACGATATCTGTGTTCGGCCGCCAGTATCGGCATGACTTGGCTGCGGGTTTTCCTCTGCTGACAACCAAGAAACTGCACTTTAAGAGCATAGTCAATGAGCTTCTTTGGTTCCTCAGTGGCGATACAAACACCCATTGGTTGAATGAAAATGGCGTGTCTATTTGGGACGAGTGGGCGACCCCGGAGGGTGAACTTGGGCCTATCTATGGTGCCCAATGGACGGCTTGGCCTGTTAGAGATGGCAGCACAATTAATCAGATCGACTATGTAATCGATTGTTTACGCAATAATCCGGAC
The DNA here is from genome assembly GCA_002862465.1 of Haliea sp. Lineage (GTDB taxonomy): Bacteria > Pseudomonadota > Gammaproteobacteria > Pseudomonadales > Halieaceae > Marimicrobium. Next base: position 7,026 of record PKDD01000044.1, on the reverse strand, counting down.
AGTCGCCGCATTCTGTTTCACGCTTGGAATGTTGAATTGCTGCCCGATGAAAGCATGAGTCCGCAGGACAATGTGAGGGCTGGTCGCATGGCGCTGCCGCCCTGCCATCTGTTATATCAATTTTATGTTGCAGAGGGACGGCTATCTGCGCAGTTAATGATTCGCTCCAGTGACTCTTTTCTCGGCTTGCCTTACAACACTGCCAGCCTAGCCTTGCTCACTCTGATGCTAGCGCAGCAATGCGATTTAGTGCCGGGGGAAATTATTATTTGTACTGGCGACTCTCACATTTATAGTAATCATTTGGAGCAGGTGCAAATGCAGTTGACTCGTGAGCCGCTTCCACTCCCGCACATGAATATCCTGCGCCGGCCAGACAGCATCTATGATTATCGATTCGAAGATTTCGAACTACAGGGGTACAACCCCCATGCGCATATCTCCGCACCGGTAGCCGTATGATTTGCGGGCGTGCGGCGTGATTAGTCTAGCCGTCATGGTGGCAGCTGCAGAAAATGGCGTCATTGGCAACAATAATGCCCTGCCTTGGCATTTGCCAGAGGACCTGCGTTATTTTAAGCGTGTCACTATGGGCAAGCCAATCATCATGGGACGCAAGACGTTTGAGTCTATTGGCAGACCGCTGCCTGGGCGCACTAATATTGTGATCACACGCAACAAGGCGCTTCAGGTTGAGGGCGTAAAGTGGGTATATTCTCTTGATGAGGCGCTGGACCTAGCCACGAGTATCGCTTTGCTTGACGGTGCGCAGGAGGCAGTGGTGATTGGCGGCGCCCAGATTTATCGTGCAGCCATTCCCGCCGCTGATCGTCTCTATATCACGGAGGTTCATGCAAGCGTCGAAGGCGATACTGTGCTGCCTACGATTGACTGGACGCGATGGCGCGAGGTCAGTCGCGAGTATTGCGGTGCGGAGCCGCCCAATTCCTATGATTACAGCTTTTTGTGCTACGAATCTGTCTGTGTTGCCCCGCTGATGTCCTCCGAACAATAGTGTTACCCTGAAACACAATGACCATGCAAAGTGTAACCAAAGTACACACGTGGGCAGATTATAAGGAATGCTTTAGAACATTGATTGAAAACGTCCCCAGAATTGGTTTAAATTCGCATTCTCGGTTCTTTCGGATTAGCTGTTCAGCGCTGTTACCGCTATTGCTGGTCTGTCTTGTTAGCTGTGAATCACTCTGTTGGATTATAGGAAGCACTATTCCCATGACTAAGCATCGATTAAAAGAAGTGTTGATCGCCGCGCTGTTTACTGCTGGTACCCTCGGGTTTTCTGCAGCGGCAGTGCAGGCTACTGCGCTGGACTCTATCTTGGCAGTTGGCGAATCAAAAAATGACGCCGCGCGCAATTCTCAGCTGAAAATTGACCGGTTGGCTGATGAGACGCGCGACCTCCTGTCTGACTACAAGACGGTGACTAAGCAAGTTGATGGATTGAAGGTCTACAACACGCGTCTGCAGCGTCAAATTGATAACCAAGTGGCGCGTATCGCAACTATCGAAGAAAATATCGACAATTCCACGGTTATTGCTCGGCAGATGACACCGCTAGTTATTCGTATGCTCGACGGTCTAGAGACATTCGTCGAGTTAGACGTGCCGTTCGAAGAAAAGGAGCGCTTGAAGCGGGTTCAGGATCTCCGCAGCAGCCTCGACCGCGCCGATGTGAGTGTCGCGGAAAAGTTTCGCGCGGTGCTTGAAGCCTACAACATCGAATTGCAATACGGCCGTGGCATAGATACCTACCGTGGATCCATTGACATCGATGGCAACGAGCGCGAAGTGGATTTTTTGCAGGTGGGTCGTATCGCGCTCGCCTACCAGACAACGGATGGTGCTTTGTCCGGCGCTTGGGATAACACTACGAGAAGCTGGGTGGAACTTCCCTCAGGAGATTATAATTCTGCCATTCGTAAAGGTATTCGCATCGCGAAAAAGCAGGCATCGTTTGAGCTGCTAAAAATGCCCATAGCGGCGCCGGAGGCTAACTGATGAGCATTAGATTTGTAAAAGGCGCTGCTTTCGCACTGTGTGCCACGTTATTACTGTCAACAGGATCTGCCCTTGCGCAGCAGGCCAAGTCCCTTGATGAGCTGCTTGGGTTTGTCAAGCAAGGTCAGGCCTCAGAGGCACGTGAAAACAGACAGCGGGAACAGCGCTTTGCCAATGACAAGGCTAATCAAGCAGCAGAATTGAGGCGTGCGGAGGCTGAGCGCGCTCGGCAGGAAGCACTTTCCACGGAGCTGGAAAACACCTTTGAAGATAACGAGCTATTGATCGCCGCTAAAAGGGAGGTGTTAAAGGAAAAACTCGGAACGTTGACCGAACTGTTTGGCCACCTGACTTCTGCTGCTGGTGATTTAGCGTCTAATTTTGAAGTGTCTTTGGCTTCGGCTCAATATCCGGGGAGAGAAGTATTTTTGCGCGACCTCGTAGCTAAGATGAGCAATTCCGATGGCCTGCCCAGCATCGAAGAGATCGAGAGGGTTTGGTTCGAACTGCTGCGGGAAATTCAGCAGACCGGCGTGGTAACGACTTTTTCGGCGGAGGTTTCTTCTCCCGGCGGAGAGCGCACGGAGCGGGAAGTGATGCGGGTAGGTTCTTTCAATATTGTCGATATCGACGGTAACTATCTTAGTTATCAGAATGATAACCTCAGTGAGTTACCCCGCCAGCCCAGCGGCCCCTATACCGGCTGGGCGGCAGATTTAGCCTCCGCCACTAGCGGTTTAAGTCCGTTCGGTGTGGATCCGACCGGTCCTTCTGGCGGTTCCTTTCTAGCGGCTATTATTGATACTCCTACGTTAGACGAGCGTTGGCATCAAGGTGGCTATGTCGGCTACGCTATTACCGCGTTAGGTATTTTTGCCTTTTTGTTGGCTATTTATCGCTTTACTGTTCTGACCGCTGTGGGCGGCAGAGTGAGCGCGCAGCTTAGATCAGACAAGGCTAACGAAAATAATCCATTGGGCCGCGTCCTGAAGATACACGAAGACAATCCGAATATGGACACTGAAACCTTGGAACTCAAACTATCCGAAGGTGTGCTCAAGGAAACCCCCGAGCTAGAGAGTGGCCTCACTCTTTTGAAGATTATTGCCGCCATTGCGCCGCTTATGGGTTTGCTAGGTACAGTAACGGGGATGATATTGACCTTCCAGGCCATTACCATCTTTGGTGCGGGTGATCCTAAGGCTATGGCCGGTGGTATTTCCAGCGCCTTGATCACCACTGTGCTGGGCCTTTTAGTAGCGATTCCGACAGTGTTGATGTATACCATCGTTAATGGGCGAGCCCAGCGAATCATTCACATCCTAGACGAGCAGACCACGGGTATGGTTGCCGAGCATACCGAAGCTAACTCGAGGTCTTGATATGGGCGGTCTGACTGAGATACTGCTCGCTTTCATGGAAAAGGGTGGTGAAGTTTTGTGGCTTATTGCCGCACTGCTACTCGTGATGTGGACCCTGATTTTTGAACGCGTGTGGTATCTGAAGTTTGCTTGGAAGAATGATGCCGCAGGAGTCATCGCGAAGTGGGAGGACCGGCCTGAGAGAAAATCTTGGGAAGCGAGCCAAATCCGCAGCATGATGATATCTCAGGCCAGCATGCAAATTAATCAATTCATGCCTATGATCAAAACGCTGGTAGCCTTATGTCCACTGTTGGGTCTGCTGGGAACGGTATGGGGTATGATTGAAGTGTTTAACATTATGGCGGTAACCGGCGGCGGGGATGCTAAATCTATGGCTGGCGGGGTCCAGCGTGCCACTATTCCTACCATGGCGGGCATGGTAGCGGCTCTGTCCGGCGTGTTCGCTAACACCTACGTTACACGGATTGCTCGGCGTGAGAGTGAACTCTTGCGTGACAGTCTGACAACGGATCACTGATAGAGCTACATTGATGCGCAAAAGAAACCGAAACGCAGATGCAGATGAGGCAGAGATTGATCTGACACCAATGCTGGATGTTGTGTTTATTATGTTGATCTTTTTTATCGTGGTGGCTTCTTTTTTGAAAGAGGCTGGCGTAGAGATGAATCGTCCCGATACTAACCAAAACCCTCCTGAGTCGGACGCTACTAGCATCCTCGTCACCATTACAGGCGATGATCAAATCTGGATGGAAGATCGGATCGTTGACATTCGATCGGTAAGGGCGAATATCGCTCGGCTGCTGGCTTCAGACCCTGAGCAATCTTTTACTGTGGTAACGAATACTGGTGCTACCGCTGGAACCGTCATCACCGTAGCCGATGCTGCGCGCGAGGCTGGCGTAAAACAGGTCAATTGGCCGGCGGAGAAAAAGCAGTGAGTAGGCGGCTTGGCATGTCGACAAGAGGCTCGATTAGAGGGGCCCAAGATGGCGGTGGCGAGGGCGAAATAGATTTGACGCCGATGCTTGATGTTGTATTCATCATGCTTATCTTTTTTATTGTGACGTCTTCTTTCGTGAAGGAGCCAGGCCCAGAACTGCAAAAAGTCGAGGCGGTGACTACCGATCCTTGCGTGCGAGGTACTATTATATTTGCGGTCGATGCAATGGGTAAAGTCCACTATGACAAAAAGGAGATCCCCTTGGATCGCGCTCATCGTCTCGCTGAGGCCGCCAAGAAAGAATCACCCAAGGCGAATTTTGTCATTCAAGCTGACGAAGGTGCCCCAACATCTGCAGTTAGTGAGTTGATAACAGCGCTTAAGCCCCTGATGGACGCCACGCTGTGTGTCTCTACTGACGAGAAGGGGTAGGCGGGATGGGAAGCAGTCCAGTAAGGATGTGTACCGCGATATTGTTATCTATCGCTGTGGTTGTCGGCCTTTTCTTAATTATGCACAGTCTTATTGACGGCGACTATATCGATCCTGAAATAGAAGACCGCCGAGTCGCTGATTTGGTCCAACCTGACGAGGAAATAGAACTCGAGACGACCACCCCGAAACCAGATAAGGTAGAAGACCCAGAAGAGCCCCCGCCAGAAATGGATATGGTCCAACTGGATGTGGATATGGATATGGATATCGAAAATGTTGCGCCACAGTCGAACGTGGATATTTCTATCGACTCCGGCGGAATGAATAGCGGTGACGGAGAGTACCTGCCTATCGTAAAGGTGGCACCCATTTACCCTAGGCGTGCTCAGTCGCGAGGTATTAGTGGTTATTGCATTGTGGAGTACACGGTGACCACGTCCGGGGCAATTCGCGACCCGCGGGCTGTGGACTGCCAGCCCAGTGGTGTCTTTGACAAGGCTTCCGTAAAGGCTTCTTTGAAGTTTAAGTATAAGCCGCGAGTTGTCGATGGGGAGCCTATCGAAGTCGCAGGCGTGCGAAACAAATTCACTTATGAGTTGGAATAGTAAACGGTTAATGCGTTATGACGTTGTTTAAAGCCACTACCTGGACACGCGCTGCGCTTTTTGCGGTCCCTCTATTTGCCGTTCAAGTCGCCGTGACGCAGCTGCAAACTGATGTTGGCCTATCGCCGCTTTCCAGTGCGTTCGCGGCGGAAAAGAAAGAGAAGTCGCAGGAGGCGACACGGCGAACACCCGCCCTGCGTAACAGCGTTTATGAGAAGCTTTCAGAGGCGCAGGTCGCTGCTGAGGCTAAAGACCTTACGACGGCTAAAAGAATCCTCGATGAGATGATCGCAACAGACGGCAAGAAGTCTTTGAATAGCTATGAACTAGCTAACGTCTATAATCTTTATGCCTTTATCCAATATTCTAGAGAAGATTATGCCGGCGCGCTGCGATCCTATGAGCAGGTGGTAGCCCAACCTGACATCCCACTGGCAATGGAAATTAATACGCGATATACCATCGCCCAGCTCTATTTCGTGCAGGAGGAGTGGCAAAAAGGTATCAATGCCTTGATTAGGTGGTTTGAAATGACCGATACGCCGAATGCTAACGCCTATATTTTGTTGGCCCAAGGTTACTATCAAGTTAAAGACTATGACAAATCCCTGCTCAATGTTCAAAAAGCGATCAGCATGAGCGAGGAAGCTGGCAAGGTCCCTAAAGAGCAGTGGTATAACTTGGCCCGCTATCTCTATTTTGAGAAAAATGACACCAACAACACTGTCGCTACCTTAGAAGAGTTGCTCAAGTACTATCCTAAGAAAGAGTATTGGGTGCAGATATCGCATATGTATGGCGAGCAGAAAAAAGAACGTAAGCAGTTGGCCGCGATGGAGACTGCCTATGTGCAAGACATGTTGGAGAAGGGCAATGAACAGGTCACGATGGCCTACTTATACCTCAACGCTGACGTACCATACAAGGCTGCTAAGGTCATGGACAAGGGGCTCAAAAATGAATCTGTTGAGGGTAAATCGAAAAACTGGGATCTAACCGGCAATGCCTGGCGTCAAGCGCAGGAGCTTGATAGAGCCATCCCTGCCATGGAGCGGGCTGCGGCAAAGTCGAATAAGGGCGAGCTTTATGCCCGGTTAGGGAATGTTTATTTGGACAATGATGACTTTAAAAGTGCGATCACCGCGATTAATAAAGGATTGTCACGCGGAGGCGTGAAGCGACCAGACACCGCTCGGCTTGTGTTAGGGATGGCCTACTTCAATACGCAGCAATATGACAAAGCGCGCGAAGCGTTTGAAGCTGCAAGCCGTGATGAGCGGTCCGCCGACTATGCTGATCAATGGGTTAGTTATATGGACTCTGAGCTTGCACGGCAAAAATCTCTGCAAGATGAAGATGATGCTATGTTAGAGGAAGAGGAAGCGCTCCGGGCGGAGTCTATGCCGGAAGAGCCTATTTTAAATGAAAAGCCAGAAGTCGCGCAGGGGCAGGGATAAAGACTTTTTATTGTCTTGCCACGCTGTTTCTTATTTCGAATAAAAAAAGGAGCCAAATAGGCTCCTTTCTTGTCTGTGACCTTGCGGCCCTAGACGGGGGTTACATTTTCAGCCTGGGGACCTTTTTGGCCGTCAGTGACGTCGAATTCAACCTTTTGGCCATCGGCCAAAGTTTTGAA
>PKDD01000022.1 GCA_002862465.1 Haliea sp. | reverse complement strand
TACAATTCGAAAATCAAAAATTACAATGAATTAATGAGTCACTTGTTGCATCTGAATAGTTGTGACAACTATCCCAACAAGTGCCCACACATCTGTCTTCATCTTCTTGTTAAACAACATCTGTCGCCGCTGAGGGCACAGATAAACGGCAAGGACCTGCCTCACCGAGGAGGCGCATTATACCCAGCAACGTCACACAGGCAACCCTATAGTTGAAAATACACCAACTTTATTTTAAAAAAATCAGAGGCTATCGCTCGGGCTTACAATTTTTAAAGTTTGAACGTGTTTAGCAGAGGATGCTAATGCCTAAAAAATACCACTATCTGGCCAACCAAAAACGGCTTGGACGCGCCAGTCGGCCCTAACTCACTTCAAACAGGTGATACTTTTTCTTTCCGAGCTTGACCAAGTAGAAGCGACCATACATAGCATGCGATGAGGGGAAGCAATGCGGCACCTTGCCGTTATCCTCTAAACCCAGAGTTCGGTCATTAACAGTCACGGCTTGTCGACCTAGGGCGTCCTTCACCTGCTTGCCAGAGGTCACCATCCCGGCATCGGCCAGCAACTGGGAAAGCGTCTGAGGAAAGTCAACTCGGACAATAGTGCTCGCGGGCAGGCCATCTTGGCGCAGTTGCAAAAGATCACCTTCTGTCAGTGCGTCTATAGTGCCACTAAACAGAGACTCAGTAATGCGCTTGGCCGCGTCAAGACCATCCTGTCCGTGTACCAGTCTTGTCACCTCACTTGCCAACAGTGCCTGCGCTTCCGGACGGCCATCACGCGCGGCATCAGAGCGCTCGATGGCATCAATATCCTCAATATCAATAAAAGTAAAATATTTAAGAAATTTATAGGCATCCGCATCAGATGCCGACAACCAAAACTGATAAAACGCATAAGGGGATGTGCGCTGCGCGTCTAGCCAAATAGTACCTGATTCGGTCTTACCAAACTTCGTGCCATCGGCTTTTGTAATCAAAGGCATGGTTAGACCAAAGACCTGATTACCGTGGAGTCGACGTGTGAGATCGATACCGCCCGTAATGTTGCCCCATTGATCAGAGCCGCCCAACTGCAAAGTACAATCATAGCGATGATTTAGCTCTGCGAAGTCGTAAGATTGTAGAATCATGTAGGTGAACTCAGTAAAACTGATACCGCTGTCGTCTCGTTCAATGCGCTGCTTCACTGATTCTTTCTGTATCATTGCGTTGACAGAGAAATGTTTGCCCACGTCACGCAGAAACGTTAATACGTCTATACCTGCAATCCACTCCAGGTTGTTCACGACCTCCGCCGAAACATCGCCTGCTTCGAAGTCGATGAACAAGGAAACCTGTTTCTTAATTTTTTCTACCCAACCGCTGATCACCTTTGGCGCACTTAACTGACGCTCCTGAGCCTTAAAACTCGGGTCGCCTATGAGGCCGGTCGCGCCACCCACCAAAGCCAGAGGCTTGTGTCCGGCCAACTGAAAGCGTCGCAGCATCAGCAAAGGCACGAGTGAACCGATATGAAGGCTGTCGGCGGTAGGATCAAAGCCGCAGTACAGCGTCCTACTCCCATTCTCTAGCCAATCAGGAAGCGCATCCTCTCCAGCCACTTGAAAGATCAATCCACGGGCGCGGAGATCATCGAGTAGAGCTTTGCTCATGGTGTTCCCTCCAAATGCAGCCGTTGTTCCAAAATCGTGGCCAACGATACAACACATTCCCTTAAAAGCAAGCCTCAGCATCCCCCAAGAGGTTGAATTCTCGACCGTTTTAAATATACTAAGCCCTTAATTACATATAAGTTTTCTTGATCCATGTTGAGAGCTAAAAACAAAGATCAAGGCGCGCTCAGGCGCCGTTCTCTATCGCCAGTGCCGCAGATGTCACGAGGACGGCTGTTATTGGTAGTGGCTGCATTTGTCGCCGCAGTACTGGCAGTAATCAAGTCCCAGATTGATACCAATTCTGCACGTTTTGAGACCCCGCAATTAGGGGCTCAACAGGAGGCCCTGCCCGCTGAAGCTTTAGAGTCAGCCACTGACGACGTAGCCGGATTATCCGCGCCAACAGATCCGCCCTGGCCAGAGAGAATTGTGCAAGACGGTGAAACCCTGTCGCGAATATTAACGCAAGCCGGTTACAGCGATCGAGAAATCTATAACATAACCAGCCAGCCACAAGATGGCGAATCCCTAGTCCGACTTCTTCCTGGGCAAATCATTGCCTTTCAACCTGACGACTCTGGCGAACTTGTGGGACTGCGGCATATTAAGTCCCCGCTTGAGTCGGTCACCTATCTGCGTACCAGCGCCGGCTTTGAGAGTCATGCCGAGATTCTATCTCCCGAGCCGCGAGAAACGTGGGCGCAAGGCACCATAGACACGTCGCTATTTGTTGCCGGAGAGAAAGCGGGTCTATCGCAGGGTATCATTTTAGCCATGGCAAATATTTTTGGTGGCGTTATCGATTTTGCCCTCGATACTCGCAAGGGCGATACCGTGCAACTGTTCTATGAAGAGCTTTTCCTCAATGATCAAAAGTTCAAAGACGGCGACATTATCGCGGCTTCATTTACTAACCAGGGTGAGACATTTAATGCCTTTCGCTATACCGATGTGAGCGGAGATACCAATTACTATAATGAAGATGGGGTCAGCATGCGCAAGGCTTTCCTGATGGCCCCTCTTGACTTTACCCGAGTCAGTTCAAACTTTAACCTGCGCCGCCTACACCCAATTTACAAGACCGTGCGTCCCCACAGAGGAACCGATTATGCTGCCCCCACCGGCACACCTGTTTATGCCGCTGGGGATGGCCGCGTAATCCGCGCCGGCTACACGCGCTCGAATGGTAACTATGTTGTCATCGCGCATGGTGAACAATATGTCACCAAATACCTTCATCTCCACAAGCGCAGAGTTAAGGCCGGACAACGCGTATTGCAAAGCCAGGTCATTGGCACGGTAGGCTCTACTGGCGCGGCCACTGGTCCACATCTTCATTACGAGTTCCTTATGGATGATAGGCATCGCAACCCGCGTACGGTTTATAAGTATTTGCCCAAGGCAAGTGCGCTTCCAAAAGCTGAAATGGCGGATTTCCGTCAGACTATCGACAAGGCGAACAAGCAGCTCGCCCTTCTAAACGCCAACAATAATATGGCGGCGCACGATCTCTCCAGTTCTAACAACGCTCTCAATTAGCATGGGCGTCAGCGATCCGCTTTATGTCGGCCTGATGTCCGGCACCAGCGTGGATGCGATAGACTGTGCCATGGTGCGCCGCCACGGTGATCACGTGGTGATTGTTGCAACCCATGAGCATACTATTCCCCCCCACGTTAAACGCCAGATAGCCGCAATAAGTCACTCTGGCGCAGACGAAATCCAACGAATGGGCGTGCTCGACCGAATGCTCGGGCTCCTGTTTGCAGAGGCCACAATGCAGCTACTCCATTTAGCCCGTAAGCGTCCGGTAGACATTTCAGCAATTGGCAGTCACGGGCAAACTATCCGTCATCACCCGCCGTCTGCAGCTGCCAGCGAAGAGACGAGCTTCAGCCTTCAAATCGGCGATCCGAACACTATTGCCGAAAAGACAGGCATAACCACTATTGCAGATTTCCGGCGTAGGGATATTGCCGCAGGTGGAGAAGGCGCCCCACTGGCGCCAGCTTTTCATGCAGCAGCATTCTCGAAAGCTGGCGTCACGCGCGCAATCGTCAATATCGGTGGCATTGCAAACGCTTCGATCTTGGATGGCAAAGAGTTGTTAATGGGGTTCGATACCGGCCCCGGAAATACCCTGCTCGATCACTGGATCGCGCGTCATCACGGGCAATCCTATGACCATGATGGCCAATGGTCCGCGGCGGGGCAAATCCATGACGCGCTACTGCAAAAATTATTCGCTCATAGCTATTTCAGTAAAACGGGCGCACGCAGCACAGGTAAAGAGGCATTTAACCTTCCTTGGCTTGATAGCCAGTTAGCCGGACTCGAACCCATCGCAGCAACTGACGTGCAAACCACTCTGATGGAGCTCACCTGTATCAGTATTACCAATGCCATTAGGAACTGTCCGCTGCAGGTTGCCGAAGTTTACATTTGTGGCGGCGGTAGCCATAACTCCTATCTGATGAAGCGTCTGGCACAGCATCTAGCGCCCGCAACGTTAGCCAACACCTCAGTCGTTGGAATGGATCCGGACTGGGTAGAAGCTGTAACGTTTGCTTGGCTTGCAAGCCGCACCCTCGAGGGCCTGAGCGGCAATTCCCCGATAGCGACAGGGGCCAGTGGAGCGAGAATATTAGGGGGCCTTTATCCGGGACGGGATTTAAGCACATGAAAAGTCATGGTCTACCCACAGCCTTTATGGCTGAGTGCGTTTGATATGCATGCGCCTCACTCGTTGCCATGCCGCAAAACTGGCCCCATGAAAACGCTAGATTGAGAAGGACGAACCACAGCCGCACGTAGCGGTAGCATTCGGATTGCTCACGACAAAACGCGAACCTTCCAATCCCTCGGTGTAATCGACGGTCGATCCAGCGAGATACTGTAAGCTCATGGGATCCACAAGCAAGGTGACACCATCTTCTTCCAGAGCCGTATCATCATCTGCACTAAGCTCATCGAAAGTAAAACCATACTGGAATCCTGAACAGCCACCTCCAGTAATAAACACCCGCAGCTTCAGCTGGTCATTATCTTCTTCTGCAACCAGGTTACGCACTTTCTGTATGGCGCGGGCGGACAGGTTTATACTTAAAGGATTAAATGTTTCAGCGACAGACATTAGTGTTTTCCAAAGCCGATCGATACCGGCTCTTAATATTTCAACACGGTATTATGTTAATTCGCCGCAAATTAGTCAACGCTAGACGTCAAGCCCTGTTTTGACAAAGGCAAGGGGCGCTCAGTTGGACGCAGTTGATACCCTGCTACTCGCCGACACTGATGAATTGCTTCCGCAGCTTCCATGGAAACTCTTCCCTGATTTCTGTTTTGCGCGGTTTGGTGGCTTCTGCCATCACAATCAGTCCTTTAGGCTCAAAGCCTTGCGGCAGAGTCAGTGCGCCCTCTACAGCCTGAAAATAGCGAAAATGCAGCGGCACAGACGCATTATCAAGGCCCTCTGACAACTGCGGCAACGTGTAGCGGACCTCCTGTTCACCCTCGAACCCAAACACCTGTAAAGATAGGGTTCCGTGAACCATCTCATGGATGCGAGATTGATGCTGGACAAAAATACGGTACTCAATGCGTCTCGCAGTTCCACCTAGCACTAATTCAGGATCGCGCAGGCTTAAGCCTGTGGCTTCTCCGTCCGGTACCATGAGGCTGCGGAAAAATCGCAGACCTTCCTCGAGGGTCGCTATCAGTTCTTTCTGCTCAACCATCTCACTACGCACCAGTTCTAAAGCCCGACTATCCACATCGTGCCGGGTACCCTGCGCCTGCATGTCGCCGCGCGCAACAGCGAGTTTTTGGCGAAGAGCCGACAGCTCCAATTGCGCGCTGTCTGCCCCGCGCCGAGGGCTAGTGCCCATCTCTTTGTGAGCCATCACCCAACCCACGTAGATGCCCGCCAACAACGCAAGGAGAAGAAGAAGTAGCGATAGCAGAACCGCGTTTAGTCCGGATTCTCTAAAAAAACGGGGCATCATAGAAAATGCTTTTCTCATTCAGCAGCGAGTTTTCAGGGCAACAGGCCAATGTGACGCAGGCCTGCCTCCTCATTAAGACCGAACATAATGTTCATATTTTGCACAGCCTGCCCCGATGCACCCTTTACCAGATTATCTATGCTCACCATCACCACCGCTGTGCGCCTGTCTTGCGGCACCACCACTGAAATCTGACACCTGTTTGCACCTTTTACCGCGCGTGTTTGCGGGAAGTTACCCGCTGGCAATACATCAACAAATGGCTCTTGGGCATAACAGTGTTCATACAGCGCCTGCAGATCTTGACCCTCGTCCTGCAATTGAGCGAACAATGTCGAGTGAATACCGCGCACTATCGGCAGCAAGTGTGGCACAAAGGTTACTTGTGTCTGTTGCGCGGCAATATCGGATAAACCCTGCTCGATCTCTGGAAGATGACGGTGCCCAGTCACCCCATAAGCCTTGAAACTGTCTGCCGTCTCACTGAGTAAATTATCAATGCTGGCCTTACGCCCAGCACCGCTAACGCCCGATGCAGAGCTTGCGATAAGGTGCTTGTTGTCCACCAGGCCCTGCACTAACAGCGGCATAAAGCCCAACTGCACCGAAGTCGGATAACAACCCGGGCAAGCCACTAGACGGGCAGGCGCGATCTGTTTACGGTTTAGCTCCGGCAAACCGTACACCGCCTCGACCAACAGTTCAGGGCTAGCATGCGCTTCACCATACCATCGGGACCACAAGTCTGGATCTCGAATACGATAATCTGCCGATAAATCCACAACTCTGGCACCGGCAGCCAACAATTGTGGTACTAGATTCATCGAAACATTGTGCGGCGTAGCGAAAAACACTACGTCACAAGCCGCCAGCACCGCTACGTCCGGCACCTGAAAAACCAGATCATAGTGGCCACGTAAATTGGGAAATAGATCATCAACCCGTCGACCGCATTCCATGCGCGAGGTAATAACAATTACCTCTGCCTCATCATGCGTAGCCAACAGGCGCAGCAATTCGACCCCTGTGTAACCAGTCCCTCCAACTATACCTACCTTCACCATGTCTCTATCCACGCTCACTCTCGGATAACTTCGCCGACCATTTTTGCAGGTCGAGTAACGCAAGGGGCGATCTATCGAACCCAAAGCGACAGGGGCGTAGTATAAAAGTAATATGCTTTAAGATAACTGGTAATATTCTCCTTTTGGCAAACACTAGAGCTCAACGGCGGTCCATTTTCTGCGCCTACATTGGCGGCACACTCAGCATACAAACAGCGTTGCCGCGGCTTGTATCTGTGCTCTCATTCCTCATACTTGCACTCGGATATTGCCTAGCATCTCGTCCAGCAAGAATATCGAGAAAATTTTCCTGTCAATTATGCTCTAATAGGGCACAACCGGGGTTCATGCGAGGGAACATAATGCTGTGGCTGAAGGCCTTCCATATCATATTTGTTGTGTGCTGGTTCGCAGGCCTTTTTTACCTGCCCCGGATCTTTGTGTACTATGCCGCCAGCGAACAGCAGGCCGTGCGCGAGCAACTCGCTATTATGGCTCGCAAGTTATACCGTTTTGTCACGCCTTTTATGGTAATTGCCATCGCGCTAGGCGTTGCCTTGATCGCGACGAATCCGGGTTATTATCTGACCGCCCCATGGATGTGGCTGAAACTCGGCGGTGTCGCCTTTCTTGTTGTGTACCACATCATTTGCGGGCGCTATGTTCAATCCATAAATGACCATCGCAATCGGCATAATCATGTGTTCTACCGCTTTTTTAATGAGATTCCGGTCCTTTTTCTCTTCGCTATCGTAATCCTAGCGATAGTAAAACCTTTTTGACGACACTGGATATTTCGCGCTGCAGCGCTGATAATTTCGATCCAGCCAATATACCGCATAAGCGGATTTTTAAAGCAACAGGACAGCCATGAACACTTCGCAACAATTATTTGAACGTGCACAGCAACATATTCCGGGTGGCGTTAACTCTCCCGTCCGAGCCTTCAAGGCCGTTGGCGGCACACCCGTCTTTGTTGATCGTAGCGAGGGACCCTATATTTTTGACTGCGAGGGTAAACGCTATATCGATTATGTTTTGTCTTGGGGACCGATGTTGATGGGTCACAATCACCCCGCAGTCCGCGAGGCGGTTATACGACAATGCGAAAAAGGGCTTAGTTTTGGTACCCCCACAGAACTGGAAATAGAACTGGCAGAAAGAATTTGCAATATCATGCCGGGGATGGATATGGTCCGCATGGTGAACTCAGGTACTGAAGCCACCATGAGCGCTATTCGTCTAGCACGCGGGTTTACCGGGCGGGACACCATCGTCAAATTTGAGGGCTGCTACCACGGCCACTCTGACTCGCTGCTGGTAAAAGCCGGCTCTGGTGCGCTCACGCTAGGCGTCCCCAGTTCTCCGGGCGTTCCCGCCGCGCTGGCTGACCTCACTCTCACACTCACCTATAATGATATCGACGGCTTACGCCAGGCATTCGCCGAACACGGAGAGCGCATTGCCTGTGCCATTGTAGAACCTGTAACCGGCAATATGAACTGCATACTTCCAACCCCCGGATTCCTAGAATCTCTGCGTTCCGTCTGCACAGCCAGTGGGGCGGTGCTTATAATGGATGAAGTCATGACCGGCTTTCGTTTTGGCTTGCAGGGCGCTCAGGGGTACTATGCTATTGAAGCTGACCTCACCGCACTGGGAAAGGTTATCGGTGGAGGGATGCCAGTGGGTGCCTTTGGCGGCAAGCGTGAAATCATGGAGCAGATTGCACCAATTGGACCGGTGTATCAGGCGGGAACACTATCGGGTAACCCCATTGCAATGACCGCAGGGCTTGCCACTTTGGATGTTATTTCTCAACCCGGATTTTACGAACCCGTTTTCAAGCGCACAACGCAACTGTGCGAAGGGCTTGATCAAGCCGCCGCCGCCGCGGGCGTTCCGTATCTCAGCAATCACGCTGGCACGATGTTTGGTGGGTTTTTTAGCAACGCAACAAGCGTCACAAATTATCAGCAAGTCATGGCCTGCGACAGCGCTGCATTCAATCAGTTCTTCCATCACATGCTGGACCAAGGTGTCTATCTCGCACCTGCGCCCTACGAGGCGGGTTTTATGTCCAGTGCTCACAGCGATGAAAACATTGCCGATACGATTGAGGTGGCCAGCGCTGCCTTTGCCCGGCTTTAATAGAGGATTATCCTATGGTGTTTAGCACTCAGCGCGGTATGTTTCCCCAGAGCCGTATGCGCCGGCTAAGAGCCAATGAGTTTTCACGTCGGCTGGTACGAGAAAATACGCTTAGCCCGGCAGACCTGGTCTTCCCGGTTTTTGTGGTCGACGGCAGTGGCCAACGTGAAACTATCGCCTCTATGCCGGGCATAGAACGCCTGAGTATCGACTTGCTAGTGAAACAGGCCAAGATTGCGCTGCAAATTGGCATCCCCGCCATAGCAGTATTTCCTGTCGTCGCCGCAGACCGAAAAAGCTTGCTGGCAGAGGAAGCGTTTAATTCGGATGGCTTGGTTCAACGCGCAATACGCGCGCTGAAGGATGCTGTGCCGGAGTTGGGTGTTATCACCGATGTTGCGCTGGATCCCTTCACCACCCACGGACAGGACGGCATCATCGACGCCAACGGATATGTATTGAACGACGTCACCACTGAGGTGCTGGTAAAGCAGGCGTTATCTCACGCTGCGGCCGGTGCTGATGTGGTGGCACCCTCGGACATGATGGACGGTCGAGTTGGGGCCATCCGGCAAGGTCTTGAACATGCCAGCTTCCACAACACGTTAATTATGGCGTATTCCGCTAAGTACGCCTCCGCATATTATGGGCCTTTTCGTGATGCCGTCGGCTCAGCCGGGAATATCAAAGGGGGAAACAAATTCAGTTACCAGATGGACCCCGCCAACAGCAACGAGGCGTTGCATGAATGCGCACTGGACCTCTCTGAGGGTGCAGATATGATTATGGTAAAACCGGGTATGCCCTATTTGGACATCGTGCGCCGAGTGAAGGACGAACTACTGGCGCCCACCTTTGCATATCAGGTCAGCGGGGAATATGCGATGCAAGTAGCCGCCTTTGAGCGCGGCTGGCTGCCTCGTGAGGCCGTAATACTGGAGTCGCTGGTGGCATTCAAACGGGCGGGCTGTGATGGCATTCTCACTTACTTTGCCCTTGAGGCTGGCCAGGCGCTGAGCTAGTCTGCTAGTAACACATTATGCGTTTCCTTTGTTCCTTATTTTTTGTTCTTACTCTGCCCAGTCCGCTGAGTTATGCCCAATGCGACTGTCTTTGGCAAGGCTCTTTTAGTGACGTGCAAGCAGACACTGACTTCGTGGTCAGTGGCACAGTGGTTTCTACCAAGGGCAACTCGATCGACCTAGCAATTACTCGGGATCTGCGCAACGAGGGCGCTCAAGGGGATATCCGAGTATGGATGAAAAGCCAAAATTACTGCCGACCTGAGGTTGATCTATTCCCGGTCGGCACACAGTGGGTGATGGCACTGCATAAAATAAGGGAAGACATTTCTGGCGGCTTCGACCCCAATACGCCGAACATCAGCTATGGACGCATCGGGGATTACAGCCTGTCATCTTGCGGGGGTTATTGGCTGCGCCTAAATGACGACCTTGTCACGGGCAACCTCGTCAACGCGCCGCGCTGGGAACGAGACCCGCAAATGACGCCCGTACTCCTTGATCTAATAGCAGGTTTTGTACAGGGCAAACTCAACCAAGACGCCCTTCTTGAGGCCAATAAGGAGGATCCAGCATTGCGCGAATTAATGCTTGATACACGCTCTTTCCTGCGAAAAAGTAAGTAGAAGACCTATAAACCTATCCCCCAAGGACACGGCCAGCCTCAATAATTTCGACGCAGCATGAAATTTCAAAAGTAGACACTACGAGGAAAAGCAGGATTATGTGGCTAACCACGATGCTCTAAGGACTTGTGGCGTTTGCGAATCGTGCGTTGTTCCAGCTATCGGTGTTGTTAACCTAACAAGCGTGCCACCCAAGATATGTCATCTGCGACGCCACCTCAGGCGGAGGGGACTCATTCCCTCAACAAGATCCAACAATTCGTCCAGCATCATCAGTGATAGCCCCCAGATACAGCGACCCTGATACCGGTAACATGGGACGGCAATTTTGGCGCCCTTGTAGGTCAAGGTCATTTCTTCTCTGTTGCCTGCGTCAACCAGAAAGTCCAGCGGCACCCAAATCACTTCTGCCACCTCATAATTCGCCTGAAATATTACCTCCCGATCCAAACGAAACACGAATGGACTTACCGCCATACCCAACGTACCCCAATGCGGCTTAGCATTGAGATCGGATAAACGACCAATACATTGATCCTGAGGGCCCAATGTCAGGCCCACCTCTTCGGCTGTCTCGCGGGTTGCCACCGCAAAACCGTTAATATCTGTTTTGTCCATGCGACCGCCGGGAAAAGCCATATGCCCTGACCAAGGGTCACCCTCTCGCTCCGCTCGCTTAATCATAAGAATATGCAGTTTGCCATTACGCATTTGCAGTATCATGGCGACCGCTGAGCGCTTCATCAAACGACGCAGTCGCTTTTTTCGCGGATTGTGATCGCCAAGGCGTGCTTCGATAATTTGTAGCAATGATGCGGACACTCTAGACTATTTCCTTTATGGTCGATGAAGACTTTAGGATTAAGCCAGTCGTGCGCCGACATGACAAGCTGTCACGATAATTTATAGCACGAGGTACATAATGGATGGCCAAACATTACACAAGCGGCCTGCTAGAGCTACGAAGTATCAGTCTCGTCTATCGTGCCCGCCCGGCACTCCGTGATATTCACTGGCGTTTAACGCTCGGACAGCAGTGGGCCTGCCTTGGGCCCAATGGTGCCGGCAAAACCAGTCTCGCAAAAATCATCAGTCGACAAGCCACGCATTTCTCGGGTGAACTGTGGCGCTCATCAGAGTTAGAGAAGGCCGGAGTTGCCTATGTCTGTTTCGAACAGGCTAGAGCCCTATGCGAGCAGGACAAAAAAAGAGATGATTCGGAGTTTCGCGCTGACGCCAGCGATCCAGGGACCGCTGTACAATCTCTAATTCTTAACGGGCGACACCCGAATAAAGCGTTTAAGTACTGGGTCGAGCGCCTGCATATGGAGCACTTCCTGCACCGGGGCTTGCGTTTTATTTCAACCGGTGAAATGCGCAAAGCACTTTTAGTGAAAGCTATTCTAAGCCAGCCGAGCCTACTCATCCTCGATAGCCCGCTAGACGGGCTAGACCTCTGCAGTCAGAAGGAAATGCAAATAATCATCAACGAACTCCTTCAGTCACGCATCACTGTGTTGATGCTGTGCAGGCAAATGGAGGATGTGCCCGCAGGCATTACCCATGTTCTCGTTCTCGATAATGGCGAAGTACTTGGATGCGACACCAGGGAACGCGTCTTTGCAAATACAGGCATAAAAGCGCGAATGGATCCACCGCTACCGAAACTCAGAAGGCTGCCCCCACCCTCGTTACGGCCCTACGCACTGCCTGTTGGAAAACCTTTACTGGAACTTAACAATATCGGGGTGCAGTACGGCGATCTGACGGTGCTGCACAATGTCGACTGGACCCTCAGTGTTGGCACTCACTGCAGCATCTCGGGCCCCAATGGCTGCGGCAAGACCACACTGCTGAGCCTTATCACAGGAGACAACCACAAGGCTTATGGACAAGACATCACCCTGTTCGGGATCAGGCGAGGTAGCGGTGAAAGCGTATGGGACATCAAACAAAAATTTGGTCAACTGGATACCCAACTGCAACTGAGTTTTGCGCGCGGCATGCGCGCACTGGAGGTTGTTGTGTCGGGATTCTTTGACACTATTGGCCTGTATGACGAATGGGGTGACACGCAGCGCAATACTGCAGAACAATGGCTGTGCGCATTAGGCATGGCCGACTACCTACACGAAAGTTTTGATGCGTTGTCGTTTGGCTTACAACGCATGGTGCTGCTCGCTAGGGCGATGGTGAAATCGCCTATCATACTGATACTGGACGAACCGACTTTAGGACTCGATGGCCACCATCGAAAACTGATGCTGCATGCCATTGATCACATCGCGAAAAATAGCGACACACAAATTATTTTTGTCAGTCACTCGGCTGGGGAGACGCCCACCTGTATCAATCAACACCTGAGCTTCGAACCATCCGATGATGGCTTTGAATTATTAACGCGCTTTACCTAAACGCTTACGGTCACGCGCTCTAAAGAATATTTCTTGGATTTAAACTAGCGCCTTAATTCGCGAAGAAGCACAAGCTACCGGACCGACAGCTAATCGTAATCGCGTTGCCTCTTAAGTTTGCATTGCATTTATTTTTTATGCTCAGAAGCGCCGAAACTGCGGCGCCATAAAAACCTCAATCCGATAAAAACCGCACTCACCGAAGCGCAGAGGCTCTCAACGGGTATAAGGCCGCAGGGCATCGCATTGAGTCTGTCCGCTGCAGTACAACTGTCCACGTTCAGCGGTAGCCCGTGCCTGTACCTCATCACCGCTGGCACTGAGTGCCTTGGCCATGCCGAGATAGACTTCAGCACTGTCGGGATCTATCCGCTGTGCCCGCTCGAGCAGCGCCATCGCTTGCTCGTAATCGCCCCTATTAGTAGCTTGCTCAGCTTTTGCCAACAGTCCCTCCCAGGCATTGCTAGCAGAGGGTGTAGAGGCGCGAAACGGAACTTCCCTCACCCCAGCATCAGGAATCACCACCATATTCGGGACTACGCTTTCCTCTATTACAGACCCGCGCTCCGGAAGTGTTGAACAAGCAGGTACTATTACAAAAAAAATCAGCGCCGCAATCCGAACCACTGATTTATGCAACATTACTAATCTCCTCCAAACAAAGACTCAAGCCAAGATTTGCCACCCGACTCGGACGCCGGCTCAGACTTACGCGGGAAACAATTAGTCCGTTGGGTCGGCTCGGAGCCTATAATAAACGGCAGCAGGCGAGAATTAGGGCAGCCGTCGCCCGTCAGGTAACCGTTACGATTATCGATCCACTGGGGCTCAATGCCATCAGGCATGCGATAGGCCAGCGGTTGTTTGCTGGCGCTAGCCATAAACTCGGCCCACACTTTTAACGCACCACTGCCACCCGTTAATCTGGTACCGCCATTATCATCTCGTCCTATCCAGCTAACGGCAAGCAGATCGCCAGAAAAACCAGCAAACCAAGAATCACGCCCATCATTGGTAGTGCCGGTTTTGCCCGCGACCGCGAAGTTCTCCGGCAAGTAGCGATAAACGCCGCGCCCAGTTCCCTCGCGCACCACCGCGCGCAACCCATAATGCAATAAGTGTACAGACTGAATGCTGGCGGTCCGATCGTATTCAAGTGCGTAACGCTTCAAAGCTTTGCCATCAGCGTCAACGATATCTCGAATGGCACGCAGTGGCATGCGAAATCCACCCGCCGCTATCGATTGATACATAGCCGCCATGTCCATAGGTGAATATTCGCCGGCACCCAATAACAGCGCTGGCACTCGCGGCACACCTTGCTCGACACCGAGCCGCGACAACATATCAATGACAGCGTCTAAACCCAACTCCATACCCAACCGTGCGCTGGCAAGATTGTAGGATTTTGCGAGGGCCTGATAGAGCAGCACATCGCCGTGCGGCTGACGATCAAAATTCTTTGGTTGCCAAGACTTTTCACCTCCGAGCTTAACGGCCAAAGGCGCATCTGACAGTTGTGTTACCAGCGAATATTCATTTGGCCGCTCTAATGCCACAAGATAAATAGCAGGTTTAAGTAGGGAACCCGCGGGTCGCCTGACGTCAAGTGCTCGGTTAAAGCCCGCGAACCGTGGCTTGCGGCCCCCGGTAAGCGCCGCCACTTCGCCCGTATCAAAACGAGTAACCACCGTGGCGCTTTGCATGTCACCGCGCGGATCAATTTGATCCATCACGATCGTTGTGCTGCTTTCTAACGTGCGCTGCAGCAGTGGGTCAAAGCTGGTAAATATACTGAGTCCCCGCGTGGTGAGATCCTCGTCTCTATAATCTCGGCGGAGCTGACGGCGCACCAAGTCGAGAAACGCCGGAAACGAGTCTCGAATCCGGCGCTGCTTATTCAGCCCCAATGGCATAGCACGGGCCACAGTGGACTGCTCCAGTGAAATGGCGCCTTGATCCGCCATGAGTTCCAACACCAGATTGCGCCGCTCCAATGCTCTGCTTGGATTGCGCTGCGGATTATAAAGAGAAGGGCCTTTAATCATTCCAATCAGCAACGCCTGCTCATGCAGGCCCAACCTTTCAAGTGGCTTACCAAAGTAATGCTCAGAGGCGAGCGCAAAACCGTGAACAGCGTGACGCCCCTGTTGGCCTAGATACACCTCATTGATATAGCTTTCGAATATCTGGTCTTTGTCGTAATGCAACTCCAGTAATATCGCCATCGCAAGTTCTGTCAGTTTACGGACGATAGTCCGCTCGGATGAGAGGTAATAGTTTTTCACCAACTGCTGGGTGATAGTACTGCCGCCGGCAACCACCTGACCCGAACGCAAGTTACTTAGGGCTGCCCGGGAGATACCCATAATCGAAAAACCCCAATGCTGATAAAAGTCGCGGTCTTCTACCGCCAGCAGTCCCTGGCGCAGGCTAAGAGGGACATCATCCAAACGCGCCAGAATACGATCCTCCCCATGCTGCGGATAAATTCCACCGATTCTCAGCGGATCCAGACGCATAAGGTCAATAACCCTGCCACTGCCTGATAAACTTTTAACGCGATCACCGCTGAACTCGATCAGTACGCGCCGACCCGGTTCTCGTTCATCAGAAAAAGCAAAGCCGCGCGTGTAGAGTTCAAAGCGGTTTTTGAAGCGTGACACCTCCCCTCGATTGCGTGCAGACGTCACCGAGCGATATCCCAAAACTTCCAGCTCGTAAGCTAGGTCGTCGGGCGACAGGGGAGCACCGACAAAAAGTTCCAGTGGGCGAGCGTAGACCTTGGCCGGAAGATCCCACATCTTGTCATTAAATGTCGCGGTAATCCGCGCATCGAAATAAATGGCAAAGAGGCCTCCTGCGACGAGGGCAGCGAGTATTGATTTAAGCAGTAAATGGCTGGTGCGGAACATAAGATTCAAGTTTACACTAGCTGTCAGGAAAATCGGATTGTCTTCGTTATTGTTTTGCCAAGCAACACCGCAGCGCTAATCAACGGCATTGTGATCTAACGCTTTTATTCGACGGGCAAATCGGGATAATAGGCCGATCTTTTACGTCTGAGTGGTGAAATGAATGGTGAAGAAATATGTGGCATATGGCATCGGTGCAGCACTGGTAGACACCGAAATTAAGGTGCAGGACGCCGACTTGTCTCAGATGGAGGTTGAAAAAGGTCTGATGACGCTGGTCGATGAAAATCGTCAACGCGAGCTACTCGATCATCTTCAGGGCCACTTGGTCAAAGCCAACCATGCCAGCGGCGGCAGTGCTGGTAACTCGATGATTGCGGCCGCCCAATTCGGTGGGCCGACCTTCATGTCCTGTAAAGTAGCTAATGACAGCGATGGTGATATCTACATTGCCGACCTGGAAGCTGCCGGCGTCGATCACTGCCTGAAAGCCGAGCGCGACGCCGGCACAACCGGTAAATGCTTAGTATTGATAACGCCCGATGCTGAACGCAGCATGAACACATTTTTAGGCATTAGCGAAACGCTGTCGACCGAGCAGTTAGATGCGGAGGCAATTGCCGCCTCTGAATATGTTTACCTAGAAGGATATCTCGTAACATCACCTACCGGTCGAGCAGCAGCGATCAAGGCGAGAGAAATTGCCGAGGCGGCAGGCGTGAAAACCGCGCTAAGTTTTTCCGATCCAGGGATGGTGGAGTTTTTCCGTGATGGCATCACTGAAATTATTGGTGACCGCCTAAACTTAATTTTTTGTAATGAAGACGAAGCTTTGGGCTGGGCCCAAAGCGATAGCCTGAGTGTTGCAGTGGAGCGACTAAAAGCCATTGCCGACACGTTTGTTATCACCCGAGGGAGCGAGGGGGCGCTAGCATTTGATGGCTCTGTACTGGTCGAAATTCCGGCACATAAAACCGATGCTATTGACACCAACGGTGCCGGCGACATGTTTGCAGGCGCATTCCTTTACGCTATCACCAAAGGAGAGGGCTTTCCCAGAGCAGGTCGCTTCGCCAGCTTGGCAGCCGCAAAAGTTGTCGCCCACTATGGCCCTCGGCTGCCCGCAGCGGAATATCAGGCGCTGCGCAAAGAGTTTTTTAGCGAATAGCGGGGTCAGGTTTGCTGCAGCCACAACAGACCGCTTTGTTCATCTGGCTCGGCCTATCCGGAAAATGCCGGCAAAAATCTTTGTTGTCAGATTAAACCGTTAGTTTCCGCGTGATAGCCCTAGGCTTGCGCCTCGCAGTGGCTTAAGCTAGCAACAGATAAGATAAGTTAATGCAGTTTATCGCTTGCGGGAGCAAGCAATCATCAACAAGGTAGCCTTATGGACAAGCCTGTTATAAAAAAAGATCCGCTGTACCAACTTCTTCGCACCGAAGATATCAAAAGCTTCAATGAACAGCGCGACCAATTAAGCACCAGTGAATTGAAGAATGGGGACTATCGCGGTCGAGACTTACGTAATATGGAGGCCCAAGGACTGGACTTCAGCAATTCCTACTTCCGCAATGCCGATCTGAGTGGCATTGACTTTAGGAATACAAATTTAGAGGGTGCCAGCCTACTCGATGCCAAGCTCTCTGGCACCTACTTTCCGGTCGCACTCAGCGCGCAGGAAATCCGACTGTCGCTGGACACGGGAACCCGCCTACGCTATACCATGGACTGAGTGGTTAACCCTGAGACAGCAAATCACGCAGGTCTACGATCGCTGCGTTAGCGCGGCTAAGATAGGAAGCCATGACGAGCGAGTGATTCGCCAATGGCCCAAACCCATTTCCGTTAAGTATCATTGGGCTCCAGACGGTTAGCTGTGTGCCCTCAAGTTCGCGAATAATTTGTTGTAAACTCACCTCGGCATTTTTTTTAGCCAGTACGTCTGCGAAATCGACCTCCACCGCTTGCAAGAAAAGAATCAGAGCCCAGGCCGTCCCTCTAGCCTCATAGAATACATCATCGATCTCGCCCCACGGCGTGCGCACCTCTTGCTCCATCGGCGTCTCAGTTGACTGAGCGGCCTCCGCATCACCCGCAAGGTCGGTGTTAAGCCTTGACTTGCCCACGCTGGCGCTAAGACGCTGAGAAAGACTGCCAAGCCGACTATCGACAGCAGCCAAGTAATAGCGCAGGCTATCTGAGCGGGCATAAAACTGCGCGCCGGGCGCACTTTTGTCAGACAAACGATTGAAATATTGACGCGCGTATTTCAGTCCATCCCGATACTCGGATTCAGAAGAAGGCAGAATCCAACTATCGGAATTAAAGTTAAAGCGCGGCTCCATCTCCACCAAATCTTTATCTTCCGTTGACTGCGATTGCGAGCGGCTGAACACCTCTCGCAGAGCACGCGCCATGTCACGCACCTGAATTAGCACGCCATACTCCCAGTTGGGCATGTTGTCTAGCCACACCCCCGGTGGGAACTTGTCGTTGTGTGTATAACCGCCTGGCTTGTCTAGCAACGTTTGCACCACTCCGATCAGAGCGCCAGTGGTGACCGAGCCAATGACTACAGTACCTCCATCCTCGGCCGCCAACGCCTGGGCCTTAGCCTGCACGTCAAAAGGCTTGGGCTCAATACTCCAATACATACCCAGCAGAGCCGCCCCTAACAAGTATATAGAGACTACGATGACTATAATTTTGCCTAATCCTTCTTTTGGTAGATACTGGTCGCGCCATCCGGACATTTTCTCAGTGACTGTATTCATTGGACTACTCGATTAGTGATGAAGTTGATGGTTTTGACCGTTTTGCGAACCCGACGCGTCACTGTTCTTGCGCACATCGGCCGACGTACAAACCTGGCTATGGGACGCCAGCTGAAAGCATAGTTGCACGGCGTCTCCCACTATTGGCACTGCGTCCAGCCCCAGCAGCATTAAATGAGTCCCACCGGGCGCCAGCGCCAAACGCTGGCCCGGCCCCACCTCTAAGCGTTGCAACTGCTCCATGCGCATAAGCCCGTCAACGCTGCGAGTGGTGTGTATTTCTACCCTTTCTGCGACGTTTGCACTCACGCTTTCAACAACAATCGCCTCCTCGCTTAGGTTGACTAACATGAGATACGCTGCCGTATTGGGCTGCCCAGGTGGCAGAGCTCTTACCCATGCATTCTCTAGAGCCAGCACCGCAGCCTGGCTTCCTTGCTCTGCCGCCATGGCTAAGGACATAACACCGGAGAAAAATGCGGCCATTCCTATTCTAATCATCGTCATACTCCAGCTTTAAAATTATCCCGCTGTGCCAGCGTCCCTATATTGTAACACTGCTGGTAGGATTGATGCGCATACTCTGGGCTAACGTTATAAAGTCTTGTTACAATTGGCATTAAATAATTGCACAGTGCCCCGGGTGGCACAGTTTCCGTTCAGGAGTCGTTATGCGTGCTCTGCTCGCCTGTTGTTTAATACTTATTAGCGGCGCTTGTCACGCTGCTGGCTTCGATGGCGCGAGCCAGGCCCTCCCAGGAGAGAAGGTGGCGCCCGAATTTCTTCCGGTTGAGCAAGCGTATCAATTGGAAGTTGAGATCATTGATAGGCAAAACATACGTGTCTACTGGCAAATCGCCCCCGATTACTACCTCTATCAGCACCGTTTCGACTTTAAGCTGGAAGACAGCCAAGGTGCTATCGACCTCACTGTCGATATGCCAGATGCTTTAAGCCGGAGCGACGAATACTTTGGCGAAGTAGAGGTGTACTACCACAACACCGATATCAACTTGCAAGTGCAGCAACCCACTGAACGAGGCACCTTATCGGTGACGTCGCAGGGATGTGCAGACGCAGGCTTATGCTATCCACCCTATAAACAGAACTTTGCTCTAGACTTTAGTTCCGGTTCCGTGACGCCGGCGATGGCGTCCGACAAAGAGACAAGAACACTGGCCGCAACAAGTGAGGAACCTCCTACCCAGGAGGGACTGTTATATATGCTGCTGCTCGCCTTTATGGGTGGCGTCATTCTCAATCTAATGCCCTGCGTATTTCCCATCCTGTCTTTGAAAGTATTGAGTTTCGCCCGCAGCACAGATCATGATAGGCATCTGCACAGCTGGATTTACACCGCAGGTGTGATTAGTAGCTTCGTTTTCGTAGCGGCATTGCTCATTGCCCTGCAGCAGGCGGGAAGTGCCATTGGCTGGGGTTTTCAACTCCAATCTCCGGTCTTCGTAATTGCTTTGGCATACCTGTTTGTCGCTATGGGCCTATCGTTATCAGGCTTAGTGGAAATGGGGGGCAACCTGATGAATGCCGGTAGCGGGTTGGCCAATCGCGGCGGGCTCAGCGGCAGCTTTTTTACTGGCGTACTAGCCGTAATAGTAGCCAGCCCTTGTACAGCGCCGTTTATGGGCACAGCCCTCGGGTTTGCCGTCAGTCAGCCGCCACACATAGGATTGCTAGTATTTGCCGCTTTGGGCGCGGGAATGGCAGCTCCACTGCTACTTTTCAGCTACAGCGGTGCCGCACGCGCAATGATGCCAAAACCGGGCGCTTGGATGGAAACACTCAAACAGTTGCTAGCATTTCCGCTCTATGCGACGGCTATCTGGTTGTTATGGGTAGCGGGTAGACAAACCGGGGTGAACACGATGACAGCCGCCCTCAGTGGGGCCTTAATGCTGGCCCTGGGACTTTG
>PKDD01000128.1 GCA_002862465.1 Haliea sp. | reverse complement strand
ACACGCAATGACCTTGACCGCCCCGCCGCACCGACCGCAAACCTCAATATCGATGTTGAATACGCGTTTAAGCCGCTGCGCCCAGGTCATAGCAGCATGGCACTCGGCCGGTGTCTTTACTTCTGCATTTGCGCCCATCTTAGGTTACTTCAACCATTTCCTTTGGCTCATTATCTAATGGGATATGTCTTGGCCAATCTAAAGTTGCATCATCGGTTATGTTAAGAGCCTCTAAGCAGGCATCAAACTATTTTTTTTGAACTTGATAAGAATATGTATTGTTGCCAAAATCTTCGAGCTTATCACTGTCTCCCATGCCTATTAAATCGATTGCGATGCAACGCCCCTGACTTTCCATGTAAGGCATGATGTTGCGCCACAAATAAGACGATGTTGGATTGCCATGCTAAAAAAAAATCGGCTTCCCCTCACCCATTTCACAATAAGCCATTTGCTTTCCAAGAACCTCAACGTACTTTTTTGGAAGACTTTGAGTTGATATATTATTCATAAGGTGAATATAGTAACCAATATTTTAAATTTTAAAACTGTTGCGAAGTATTAATCTAGGCTCCAAAATAAGTGATGAGTTCACTAACAGAGAAAAATAAACCAATTGCCAGAGATTTTTTTGAAACTTTGAGCGCAGGGTCCGAAAAATATTTAGATTTTTATACCGACGACTCTGTTAGTTGGACTGCTGGAGATAATTCCATCGGTGGGACTAGAACAAAAAAAGAAATTATTAGCTTTGCTCAAAATATTCTTGCTGCTTTTCCAAGCGGTGTTATGTTCAACATAACAGGCATGACTGCCGAAGATGAAAAGGCGGCAGTTGAAATAAGTGGCGAAGCAATTCATGCCTCAGGGCAAACATACAACAATCAATATCATTTTTTGTTGAGAATTAAAGATGGGAAAATTCTAGAGCTGAAAGAATACATGGACACTTAACTGGCGGCAAAAATTTTGCTTGGAGAATAGATTTATGTCTGTTAACAAGAAAATGATCATCACCCCTGAAAGCTCTGAGATTAGTTATGCAGATGAGTTTGACGTGGTTGTTTGTGGCTATGGAGGTGCTGGTGGTTGTGCTGCACTAGAAGCTGGCAGGAATGGAGCTAAGGTATTAATTCTTGAAAGAGCTTCTGATGGAGGTGGGTCGACAGCATTATCTAGCTGTGAAATGTATCTTGGTGGCTCTGGAGGCACTTCCTTGCAAAAGGCTTGTGGTTTCGAGGATTCAACTCAAAATATGATTGACTACATTGAGTTGGCTTTTGAAGACAAAGGAGATCCTGAAAAAATTAAATTTTATGCTGAAAATTCATGTGAGCACTTTGAATGGATTAGATCTTTAGGCGTGAATTACAAAGAAGCTGCACATCTTGGCAGAATTGTTGTTCCCGAATCAAATGAATCTCTTTTGTATACAGGCAATGAGAGAGCTTATCCTTTTTCTGCCTCCTCTAAGCCGGTGCCAAGAGGCCATGTTCCGTCTCATGAGGGAGACTTTGGCGGAAAAATTTTTTTTGATGCGTTAAAAAAAGAAGTCGCGTCTTCGGGTGCAACCGTGAGCTGCGATTCTCGGGTGCTTGGCCTAGTGGTTGATGCAAATAATTCAATATGTGGAGTGTCTTATAAGAAAGACAATATAATCCAGCACGTTAAAGCAAAAAAGGGAGTGATTTTAACAGCGGGTGGCTTTGTGATGAACGATGAAATGGTTTCAGAGTATCTGCCCATTCAATCTAAGTTTGCTGCGCCATACGGTAATCCATGGGACAAGGGCGACGGAATTCAAATTGGAATGCTGATGAATGCCAATGTAATAAACATGGATGAGGCTTTTTTTGGGGTATATTTTTATCCACCAGAGTCTTTAACTTATGGAATTTTTGTTAATTCATCCGGAGATAGATTTGTTAACGAGGATTCGTATGGAGCAAGAATTGGTTATTTCTGTTCCCAGCAAGACAAACAAAAAGCATATCTGCTAATTCAAAATGAAGATTTTTCTCCCTCTCTTTATATCGATAAGCTGCCAGTTATTGCTGTGGCAGAAACTTTTGAAGAACTAGAAAAAGAAGCAGGTTTTGAGCCCAACACATTATCAGCAACTGCTAAAAAATATAATGACTACGCAAATGCAGGTTTTGATAAGGCATTCAGAAAAGACCCTCAATGGCTTAAGGAGATCTGCAATCCTCCATATGCTCTCATTGACTATAGTTTTGATGCGCAAAGGAGTCCCCTTTATAGCCAAGAAACCGGGCCATTAATGTTTACACTCGGTGGACTGGAAACTCTCAAAACCGGAGAGGTTCTTGATAAGAATGGGGAAATCATTCCAAAGCTTTTTGCAGCCGGAAGAACAACGGCAGGCCTTCCAAGAACTGGAAAGGGATACTCAAGCGGAATGTCGGTGGGAGACGCAACGTTTTTTGGCAGAATGGCTGGAATGTCGGCATCTACAAGATAAAAGGCACGCTAATCACCAAGCTGGGACTAGCTGATTTGGGTATACGCAGGTATAGACCAGAGCCAGGAATAGCGATCTGTAACCGCTCTTTGAACTTTGCTCTTAGGCGTTTTATCTTTGGTCCAGTCAACATGTTGGTACACTTTTTGGTACAACTTTAAAATAAAAAAGTATAAATCAAAATACGCCAATAATTATTATTAATCAATATATATCAGTAGCTTATAACCGTCTCATATTGATTTATTCTGATATGAAAACTGCTAATTCTGACAATCGATCATAATTTTTATGGCATTTTGTGGATTTAGGGCTAACTTAAAGGCAGCGCCGATATTCGATAAGGGAAAATGATGTGTCACCATGACGGTGGGATCAATTTGTCCAGACTGCAGCATCGCAATGACTTCATCAAACTCTGTGTCGTAGCCCATTGCCGGAATGATCGAGACCTCTTTTGCCAACAGCATAACAAGATCAACCATTGCCGCTTCCTTGTGCACACCCGTTAGGCAGATACGACTACCTGGACCAGCCGTAGCAACAATTTTTTCGAACACTGAGCGCACCCCAGTAGCCTCGAAAAATAGGGTGCTGCCAGGCATGGGCATTCCAAAAAAGTTTGAAGTACCATGCTGTTCGATCAGTTTCTGTATAAGTTCTGGGTCGTCAGCGCGCAGCGCAGTCGCTCCGAGTGCGCGCGACTTTTCCAGCCGCGAATCTGACAAATCTACTATGACGATATCTTCAAGCCCGCGGTATTTTAGGACCTGCAGCATAGACAGCCCGATAGGGCCCGCCCCATAAATGACAGCTTTATCGGAGGCGGTCGCCGCCATCCGATTCGCACCGTGTTGCGCGACCGACAATGGCTCTACCAGTGCACCGTACTCGTGGGGCACACCTGGCGGTATCTTCACTGTACTGCCCGGATCAAGGGCGGCATTACGCACTAACAAATAAGGAGAAAATCCACCCTCTGTGCCCCCGTTGCCAATGTTATTACCATTACTCATAGGCTGAACCACAACCCGATCGCCAGTAACGACGTGGACCACATTAGCGCCAACATCACTGACAACCCCCCATAATTCATGACCCAAGGGCATAGGAATATCGGGCCCTGTCAATCCGCCCATTGCTAAATAACCAAGATCAGAACCACAGATACCACATTCCATGACCTGCACTACAACATCATCAGGACCGCAACATGGTGTTGATGTCTGATCCAGACGTAAATCGTCCACACCATGAATTTGAGCCAGAGGCATTGTCATCATCATTTCTCACTGTCATCAAAGCACGAATAAAGTCTACCCTGACCATAGGACTCGACCTGCCTCCGGTCAACCACTGTGGCCGGAATATTGAACCGAAGCCTCGCATTTTTAATGGATACTGGTTCAGATTGGCGGCCCCTGCCACACTGTGTAAACAAAGATAAGAGTAGCCTTACATGCCGATAGAAAATCCAGATCTGGAAATTGACTGGCTAGTGGCTGGCGCTGGCGCCGCAGGCATGACCGGAGCCGTGGCAGCACACCAGTTGGGTGGCTCAGTGCTTGTAGTGGAGAAAGAAGCTGTCTATGGCGGAACAACAGCTAAATCGGGCGGTGTCGCCTGGATTCCCAATAACCACCGGCAAAAAGCCGTTCAGATTAGCGATAGCGCGGCAGAAGCCTACGACTACTTAAAGGGTCTTATCGGTGACAGCGTTAGTGATGCCCGCATCGCAGCCTATGCGGAGCGGTCATCGGAAATGCTGGAATTCATGATGCAACACAGTCATGTGCACTATTCCGCTCTGCCCAATTATATGGATTATTACGAGCATGTTCCGGGTTACAAATCGGGAGGACGCTCAATGGACAATGCACCCATAAATCTTCGCAAACTCGGATCCGATGCAAAGACCATTAGACTGGGCCATTACGATGGACTGATGCCCTTCAATGTCACTGTGGAAGAAGGCCAGCGGTTGCAAGAAATGGACACCGGTGCTTATTGGCTCGGTCTGCGGCTACTTTCTAGACTGCTTCTGGACATTCCCGCCCGTCTGAAACGTCAGCGAGATAATCGTCTCACGCTTGGACCGGCGCTCGTAGCTCGTTTGCGCTTATCCCTTCAGGATCGAAGTATACCGCTTTGGTTAGATTCTCCCGTGCAAACACTTATACAGGACAATGGTCGGGTCATCGGTGCACTAGTGCAACACAAGGGCAAGACACAGCGCATACATGCGCGGCGCGGCGTGCTTCTGGCAACGGGAGGTTTTTCTCACAACGCAGCGATGCGACAGAAGTATCAGCAGGCGCCAATAGGAAAAGACTGGACCGCCGCCGCACCCGGCGCAACAGGTGACGCCATCACTATCGGCGAACGGATTGGCGCAGCGCTAGGTTTCATGGACTGCGCATGGTGGTCTCCCACCTATTCTATCCCCGACGGTCGGGTGCTTGCGCTGATCGCTGGCAAGTCCAACCCGGGCTCTATCATGGTCAATCGTCATGGCAAACGCTTTGCCAATGAGGCGCAGCCCTATGAAGATCTCGTTAAGGAGCAGTATGCCAGCGAGGCCAGAGGCGAACAGGCAATACCTTGCTACTTAGTGTTTGACGCCGCCTATCGACAGAAATACGCCGTTGGCCATATCAAACCCGGCAAGGTGGAAAGAGACAACACACTTGACCCAGAGAACTTTGATACAGGCCTGCTAACGAAAGCGAACAGCCTGAAGGAACTGGCAGACGCCCTAGGAATTAATCCTGACGCGTTAGAAAATACTGTGACGCAATTCAATCTTCATGCGCGCAATGGTGAAGATCCTGACTTTGGACGCGGTTCGACGTTACATGATCGTTATTATGCTGATAAATCGGTCAGCCCGAATCCGTCTCTGGGTCCGCTTGAAACGGCGCCATACTATGCACTGCGCTGTGATCCGGGCGACTTAGACACCAAGGGTGGCTTACTCTGTGATGAGCAAGCACGTGTAATGCATCACAATGGCAGCGTCATTGAGGGGCTTTACGCTGCCGGCAATGCCAGTGCCGCAGCGATGGGCAATACCTATCCAGGGGCAGGCGCAACCATTGGCTCTGCTATGACGTTTGCTTACATCGCGGCGCAGCACGCCTTCGAGCGAGTCGAGGCACAGGGATATTCGCATGAGCAAACCTAAATATGCCTTCCTGGAACTCGGCCGCTATGCCCGCGGCTGGCATATTGTACTATTTTCCTCTGAATTAAAGGTCGGAGAGGTAAAACAGCTACACTACTTTGGGCAGGACATCGTGGCCTACCGCGGCGAGTCTGGCAACGCGGCCATTCTAGATGCGCACTGCCCACACCTTGGCGCTAACCTTGGCAGCGGTGAAGGGCGTGTCCGAGGCGACAATATCGCCTGCCCATTCCATGGTTGGACGTTCAACGCAATGGGACAGTGCGTAGAAATCCCCTATGCTACATCGATTCCAGACAGGGCCGTAACGGGATTAAAGGGCTGGCCAGTGCTGGAAAAAAATGGCTTTATCGCCCTTTGGTACGCAACCGATGGCGAGGAGCCAGAGCATTATTTGCCCGACATCCCCAATTGGGGCCAACAGGATTCGATGGATTGGATATTTTATCGCTCACGAATTCGCGCAAAACCCTGTGATATTATTGAAAACATCGTTGACATCGCGCATTTCCCCCATGTACACGGAGGCCAGGTTCAGGCATGGGAAAATCGTTTTAGCGAACGCAGTGTTACACAATTGTCGACAGTGAAACGCGACCCTGACGCAAACATGATTACTCCCCCCAATGTCGTGTTCGACCTCGAAGAGGCACGCAAAGAAGCTGGGGAAGAAGCCGCGGCCTGGGGAGATGCTACTTATCATGGCCCTTCCATCATGTATTACCAAACAGAGTCTATAAGCCCAGAAATAAGTTTTAAGAGTTGGTGGGTAAACAGTCACACTGTCGTTAATGACAATGAAGTAGATCTATGCTCGGCGGTCATGGTCAGCAGCCTCACAGACAAGCCGCTCCCTGCCGAATTTGCTCAACTGTATTCTGAAATGGCACATATTGCCTTCAGCCAAGATGTGGAAATTTGGAAAGAGAAGGTATACCGAGAAGACCCTATATTGTGTGACGGAGACGGTCCGATTAACAAACTACGCCGCTGGTATGAGCAGTTTTACCTACCTTGCACAAAAACGGGGCAATAAAAAGCCCGCGCTGTAAACAGGGCGGGCTTTAAACGCTGCGCAATTAAACCGCGACGATGTTCTCCGCCTGAGGACCTTTCTGGCCCTGAGTAACAGTGAACTCAACTTTTTGACCTTCGGCCAGTGTCTTAAAGCCTGACCCCGAAATAGCACTAAAGTGTGCAAAAACGTCCGGTCCAGATTCCTGCTCGATAAAACCAAAGCCCTTAGTTTCGTTGAACCATTTAACGGTTCCAGTAACAGTCGACATACATACTTCCTATATTTTTAAAGGTAATTGATGTCTTTCAGTGAAAGACAGATTGTGCTTGAAGTGCGATTGCGGACTGACGAAAGCAAGGCGAGATACTTACTAAGAGACGTTGGAACGGTATACATAAGAACTTTTTACTCACAAGCGAGCGAGAGTGTACAGCACTGACCTGTGGAGTCAATGAGCACATATATCCCATACAGAGTTTCATCGTCAAGCTATTGACTCAAGCCGCCTGTGCAGCTGTCGACCAACGTTACGATGCGACAGTTTTATTACCCAGCTTGATATGCCTGTTGACCGCCATCGTGGGCTGCCCGCTAATGCCAGTTTGAATGACATCAATCTTATTGCCAGACTTCAAAAATTCTTTGGTTTGGTCTTCAATCGACTTCGAGGTTTCCACTGCCGCCGGCTGCTTTCTCTTGGCTGGCGCTCTCGTGGGCTTACGTGCCATGGTTATTACCTTTTAAGTAGGAAAGCCGTTTAGTATACACGATAATCACGCCAATTGTTTGCGGAATAGCCTAAATCACGCACGAAACCCACAAACTATTGGTCCTGATACCGGGGTTTCCGCTTTTCAAAGAAAGACAAGCCAGCCTCCGACGCATCCTCAGTGAGAGCCAGCAGGGACTGGTGTCGGTCTTCAACCGCCATCGCAGCCTCCAGGCTTGACGCATCCATACTGAAGTTCAACGCGTCCTTGGTAAGACGCAACCCCATAGGCGATGTCAGCAACATGTCGTCAACAAAACTCCGCGCTGCAGTCTCTAACGCATCATCGGCAACGACTTCAGACACAAGGCCTACCGCGAGGGCCCTAGGCGCATGAATAAACCGTCCAGTCATCAGCAACTCTGACGATATCGAAGTGCCCACGAGCCTAGGCAGAAAATAACTACTCCCCATATCGCAACCAGTCAATCCGATTTTAATGTATGCAGCATTCATCTTGGCAGTTTCTCCGGCGACGCGGATGTCAGAAGCCAATGCCAGACTGAATCCACCACCGCAGGCCGCGCCGTGTATCAGGGAAATGATGGGCTGCGGGCATTTGCGCATCGCCAAGTAGATGCGACTGATCCGACGCTGCACTCGCCATATATTACGCGGATTGCGCTGTTGAGAACCAAAAGCGCCTAAGGCAAGATCGAGTCCCACACAAAAATGCCGGCCACGTGCCTTCAGCACGACGATGCGAACATCCTCACGTTCGCGCAAACCCTCAAAGTAAGCAACCAACGCATCAACCATCTCCGTATTGAGTGCATTACCAGACTCAGGACGATTCAGAGTAACCCACTCTACCGGCCCCTGAGCCTCAATCAATAACATCTGCGCTTTAGCCAATGAACACCTCTTTTCTGCCCTAGTATCTCAAACGAGTCAGGCCTTAACATTATCTCTGCCCGCACTACATCACAACTAAACAATCGCATAGGTTGGTTGTATTGAAAAAAATCATCCCGTATGTTCAACCTGATGCCCATACAACCTGCATAGGAAAGAGTCTCTTGAGTACCTACCGCGAGGGGTGGAAAACACTCCTAGATCAGTTACATCAGCGCAATGCCTCGGCCGCATCGATGGGCGGGACTGCCAAAGTTCAAAAACAGCATGAGAAAGGCCGATTGACGGTGCGAGAGCGCATAACAGGCATTTGTGACAGTGCCAGCTTCAATGAGTATGGCGCGCTCGCCGGTGGTAATCATCCGGGCGGGCAAGAAAAACTAGCCGGAGATGGACTTGTAGGCGGCACAGGACGCATAGATGGCCGCAGTTTCGTGGTTATCGCCGAGGACTTTACCGTCAAAGGTGGCTCCATCGGACATCCCAACGCCGCCAAGCGAGCCCGTCTAGTAAGACTGGCACTGGAACAGCGGATTCCTCTCGTGCTGATGCTGGATGGTGCCGGCGAACGCGCAGGAAATCAGGGAGAACGCTACCCCAACAGTCCCAATGATCTGCAACTCGTTGCCGACCTACAGGGACTGGTTCCAGTGGTGGCGCTGATACTAGGCACCTCTGCGGGCCACGGCGCTCTGACAGGAATATTTGCTGATCTCATTATCATGGCAGAGGGCTCAGCCTTATTCTCGGCTGGCCCGCCTTTAGTGAAAACCGCTCTGGGCGTCGATGCGACGCCTGAGGAGATTGGGGGCGCCCTAATGCATACACGCATTAGCGGCGTGGCGCACAATCTGGGCAAAACGGAGCAGGATTGTTTCGCCATGGCGCGCTACTTTCTATCTCTACTCCCGCCGCAAGCAGGCGAGCTTCTTCCTGAATGCCGCGACCATCCGATGGCCGCCCGACGCAAAGTAGAATCCTTAATGGATATTATTCCACCACAGGTGAACCAAACCTATGATATGCATCGGGTGTTACATGAACTGGTAGATAGCGAGAGCTTGCTTAAACTGCAACCTGATTACGGGGGCAGCATCATTACCGCCATCGCGCGGATCGGTGGTATCCCCTGCATGCTAATTGCCAACCAGCCTGATATTCAGGCCGGCGCCATCACACGGCAATGTGCGGAAAAGGCCAGCCACTTTATCGGTGTCGCAGACCGCTTCGGCCTACCACTCATTAATCTGCTGGACAATCCGGGCGTGATGCCCGGACCTGCGGCAGAAAAATCAGGGGTATTAAAAGCTGCCGGCCTGATGTTTCAAGCACAGCGTCGCTATCGCGGAAAAAAGATCGTGGTAACCCTGCGCAAAGCATTTGGGTTTGGGAGTTCGGTGATGGGAATGAATCCATGGGATAGGCAGATCATTAGCCTCGCCCTACCCTGCGTAAATTTGGGTGGCATACCCGCTATCGGTGGTGCCGAAGCTGCTCGCGCTTCTAAAGAGGAGGCAGATCATCTAAAAGATATACAGTCGGGTGCCTGGATTCCAGCTGACGCAATGGCTTTCGACAAAGTAATCGCGCCGTGCGATCTCCGCAACGAACTGATCGAAGTACTGCATCTATAACGCTGCCACGTGCCTCGATTTTGACGTGTTTGAGCAGCACCTTTTTTTGACAGGGCTAGTGACAGGACACGCTATTCGTGTAACTATCTGTGCTCTTATAGCCGAACGAACCGGAATCCATGTGACCATTAAAAAAACTACACAAGCCCGAATTTTTGGCTTGTGCGCGGCCCTGTTTGCCTCACTCACGTCCGCCTCGGTCGTCACCGTAGAAAATTATGGGTATCCCATTACTGATCGTTTTGCCGCTACTGTCGTCGGCACTCCGGTAGAATTCCAAGCAAAGTTACCTAAGAGTATTCCTTTCACAGGAAAAAGCATTACGATATTTCCTGAGCGGGTTACCCCAGATGTGTTTTTTTACGGCAGTGAGTTATTGTACTCAGTCGCTTTGCAGGATGGCAGTGCTCCACTGATCTTCATCATCGCTGGGACAGGCGGCTCACACAATGGCACGACAAACGAAAACATAGCTAAAGCGTTCTACCAAGACGGCTTTCATGTCGTTTCTATTTCGTCACCCACTTACAATAATTTTGTCATTGCAGCCTCTGAAACAGGCGTGGTAGGTCATGCCGAAAGGGATGCCGAAGATATTTATCGTGTTTTTGAAATGATTTGGGCCGAACTCAAACAAGACATTCAGGTAACATCTTTTAACGTGATAGGGCCCAGTCTGGGTGGCTTCAATGCCGCCTACGTGTCAAAGCTTGACGAACAGCGACACGCCTTCAATTTTGAACGAGTGCTCCTCATCAATCCACCGGTATCTCTGTACAACTCTATCTCTCTGCTGGATCGCATGACACAGGATATACCAGGTGGAGTAGACAATTTTGATCGGTTTGCAAACAGACTCTTGCATGCTTATGCAACGACCTATAAACAACCAGTCGGCACTGGAGGAGATAACTTCCTCTACCAAGTCTATAAAGAACTCGATTTGAAGGACGAACAGTTGGCTGCGCTAATCGGCACGTCCTTCCGCCTAGCCTCTTCAACTCTGGCGTTTACAGCTGACGTCATGGCGGATTACGGCTATATCAAACCCAAGGGGTTGCCATTGAATCGTTACAGTAACCTCCAAATCTACAACGACGTTGCTGTGCGATTAGGCTTTACTGATTACTACTTTCAGTTTTTTTATCCCTTTTATAAAGCGGATTATCCCGGCGTAACCCAAGACGATTTCATCGCCGCAATCAGCCTTAGAACCATAGAGGAGTATTTGCGTAACACAAAGAAAATCACAGTCATGCACAATGCCGACGACGTCATTCTCGAACCTGGCGAAATCAATTTCTTCAGCGAAGTATTTGGAGACAGGGCCACAATATACCCTTACGGAGGACACATCGGCAACATCAATTATCTCGACAATGTTGCCCACATGGTCGCGACCTTTAATGGCGAGGAGACACAGCGATGAAACATCCACTGCTGCGTATCTGCTTACTAGTCGTGCTTGCGTCTGTTGGCGCCTGCAGCAGCGGGCCTCAATTACAACCGCAAACTGCGGATTATCCCGAGCCCGTATTTACACCAAAAGAGATACTGCCGCCCGACCACGCCAACCTAACGGAAGTTTATGACCCCTGGGAGAACATGAACAAGCATATTTATAATTTCAATTATGAGTTCGACAAGGCAGTCTATCTACCGGTCGTTCGAGGCTACAGAGCTGTCGTTCCATCCTTCGCGCGCACAGGGCTCTCTAATTTCTTTCGGAATCTAGTAGATGTAACCTCAATATTTAATTCCATTCTGCAACTGGCGCCTACGAAGACTTTTCAAAATACGGGCCGCGTATTGATCAACAGCACGTTTGGCATATTCGGCTTAATTGACGTTGCATCCAAAATGGATATTCCCCGCCCGGTTGAAGATTTTGGCCAAACCCTAGGACACTGGGGAGTAGGCCAAGGTCCCTACTTAGTGTTGCCATTTTTAGGCCCCTCAAATCTGCGCGACAGTGCGGGACTACTGCCTGACTTTTATGTCGCAGGTGCAGCCTCTGATGCGGTTTTTCCTTCTGAGGTGACGCTGGGCGCGTTCGTTCTTTACCCGATTAATTCGCGAGCTAATAACCCTTTCCGTTATTACCAAAACGGGTCTGCATTTGAGTATGAAATGGTACGCTGGCTGTATTCCACTAAGCGCAAACTGGACATAAACGAATAATGAGGAGCAACGTGACTCGGTATCTACTCTCGATCTTTTTCCTCTGCGCTATAGCAATGCCTAGCGCGGCAACATCTGCTGACCCTATAAGAATCGGCACAACCCAGTCACTGACGGGTCAATATAGTGAATTCGGCGTAGAGCAACTGCGCGGATTGCAGATGTGGGCGACGGATGTGAACTCACGCGGAGCGCTACTGGGTCGACCCGTCGAGATAGTCTACTACGATGACGCCTCAACAGGAGCTGGCACGGTTGCTGGTTTTACTAAGTTACTACAGCAGGATCATGTGGACTTTTTAGTAGGACCTTACTCTTCATCGTTGACGCTTGAAGCAAGTCTGGTGGCGGAAGCGTTCAACACACCGATGATTTCCGCTGCTGCTTCGTCGGAAAGGATATGGAATCGAGGTCTAAAGAATATTTTTGGCGCTGACACACCTGCTAATGATTATATGCAAGGGCTGCAAATTGCCGCTGCATCGGGAGCACAAAGCATCGCCCTGATATACGCGCGCACAGAATTTGGTGAAGAAGTTGCTGCCAGTGTTCGCGATAACGCGGCGATCACGATCGTTTTGGATGAGGGCTATGCGCCCGAACAGCGAGATTTTAGTGGCTTGGCTGAACGCCTAGGTGCCGCAAACCCCGATGTAATTATCGGTATTTCTTATTTTGAGGACTCAGTAGAGGTCGTGCGCGCACTGAAGATTGAAGGTGTAAAACCCAAAATGCTAGGTTTTACCGCGGGACCAGGCATGCGCGAATTCAAAGAACAGTTAGGACCGGATGCAGAGGGTGTTGTAGGCGTCGTCCAATGGCTGCGTAGTTCGAAAAAACCGGGAGCGCAGGACTTTGCATACCGCTTCAGCAAGCGCTACGGCTACAATCCTGGCGTTTATGCGGTTATCGGTTATAGCGCCGGTGAAATACTTGAAGCTGCCGTGCGCCTAGCAAACACCGTTGACCACGACGCCGTGCGGGAACAACTCAACACCATGTACTTCCGTGCCTTAATCGGGCCCTATGATGTAGATGATACCGGCCGACAGATCGGCAGGACTAATTATGTATTGCAATGGCAGGACGATCGGCGCCGCTTAATCGCGCCTGAGGCTGCCTCAGACGCAGACCTTATCTACCCTCTACAGTGATATGGTTAGTACCATCGCCTGCTTGCGGTAGAAATTGCGCGGACTGCTCAGCTGTTGTCTTTATTATGATTATGCCGCTTACCTTTTGCTGTAGCCTATGGCCTTTATTTTCCTGAATCCGTGTTTATGCATACTGACGCAATCTCATCTCCCGACCTCTCGCTAGAGATCCCTCGCGATTCAGCGGAAACCCCGCCCTGGTTTGAACAAGCACTCGCCATCCCGCGCAAAGAGGGCTGGCTGGATTCTGCGGGCTGCCCGATACATTACTTTAGCTGGGGAAATCCTGCCAACCCTGGCGTCTTGCTTCTTCATGGCTTTTTGGCACATGCGCGGTGCTTTGCCTTTATCGGGCCACTTCTAGCCAAAGACTATTACGTAGTCGCCTATGACTTTTCCGGCATGGGAGATTCGGGTGCTCGTGAGGAATATCCTGATGAGGTTCGCCTGCAAGAGCTAATGGATGTTGCTAAAAAAACCGGACTGCTGGATACCGGTTATAACCCAACCCTCATCGCTCATTCATATGGTGGCAGCGTTGGATTGACCGCTATGGAGCATTGTCACGAGCAATTCTCGCGCCTCGTTATCTGCGATTTAATGACCCTGCGCCCAGATCGGCTCAAAGCACACGCAAAAGAAAGTCGGCCGCAGGACGCTGAGGAGGCACGCCGACCCAATCGAGTTTACCCAGACTATGAAAACGCCAAAGCCCGCTTCGTCTTATCGCCGCCGCAGAAAGTAAACGAAGCTTATTTGTTTGACTACATGGCCTTTCATTCACTGAAAGAAGTGGCGGGCGGTTGGTCTTGGAAGTTTCATCCCAGCGTATTTGAGCGCGGTACTGATTTGCATGAGCGGTTATTAATGCAAGGCAAACGGATCGCCAATGCACCTGGCCAGATGGTAATCGTTTATGGAGAACAAAGCGTCTTGTTCGATGCTGATTCTGCCGACTATGTGCGTGAGTGTGGTGGTGAGCATATACCCATGATTGGGATCCCCGACGCTAGACACCACTTGATGCTAGATCAACCCATTGCTTTTGTGTCTGTGCTAATGACTATTTTAGCGATGTAAGGGCCCTCAAACGCTCACGGTTCGGAGCAACTCGCATTGGCTACCCCCGGCGGTTTCCAGCCATCGCCACCAACATCAATATAAAGAGGATTGGTAAAGGCGAATACCGGACTCTCCGAGATTGCCGTCTGTCAGCTCTGCCAGTGTACCGTTGCGATCTCGGTTAAGGCTACCTGGGTATACTGGCCACACTGGCGCACTAATGCCATCGGTGCCCCCTCCCGTCACGACAATCCAGGTATCCGCAGTAATCGTCTCAAGCGCTAAGGTTGCCATAACGTCGATGCGCGATCCATCCAGAACGGCATCGTTAACCACGACCTCAACCTCCTTCCAACCCTCGTCACCGGCCCTGATCTGAGCGTTGGCGCATACCCGATAGCGAGCAGGCTCATCGGCAGCAGTAGTGCGCGCAGGTTGGTTATTAATATAAAACTTTATCGTATCCACCGGGGCCCATTTCGGTGTGCTAATCGTAGCTGTCAACATCACATCACTGCCGACATCAGCCGGCATGGTGACATCCTCGTCGATAAGCAGCCCCGCATGCTGCATAACACCGTTGAACTGCCCGTACGCTTGCAGTAACAGGAGTGGCCCGTTTGTACCAATCGCCTTACCCGCTAGCATATTCAACGCGAGGCGCTCAGGGTCCGCCGCAACCTCCGAGGGATTAGTGGTCTCATTGGCAATCAATGTACGTGCTGCATTATGGGTGAATCTAAAGTTGTGGGTGTCAGAGTTCGCGACACCAATGCGCACAGTATTCTGAGTGATAAGGTTGAACCAGTCGCCCGCGTTTTGGCCGATGAACTCGCCCTCTATTCCACCTCGGGTGTTCGAACCAATCCATACTTCCAGCGTATCAAATCCGTCGTCAAAAGCATTACCAATCGATGGATCTAGCCGTTTTTCCGCTAGATTTGAACTGGATTCTGGCGGCGTCTTTCCCGTGTCAATAGCCAAACCTCCGCCACCAAAGTAACTCGCAATATGATTAATCTGCACCACATTATCGTTGGGGTCATCCTGCAATCCCGAAATGATGTCAGTAGGCGACCGATTGTAGTTTCCGTAACGGGGAAAATCCTGTCCCGCAGGCGCGGCGCCGGCCCGATTTCGTCAATAACCGTGACATCGAGAAAACCCGAGGGCGGCATGTCAAAATTGCGAGTCACCGCTGCATCTGCCTCAACGACCAATACAGAAGGAACGCCATCGGGAAAGCGGTAGCCTTCCATATTTGCCCTGATCTGATAATCACTGGGGGGAACTCTGAGTTTGTACTCGCCAGCGGCATCCGTCCTACTGTGGTTAACAATAAACAGAGCCGGCGGATTCGCGTCTGCATCTAGCACCTGATAAACCACTATTTGAGCGCTTTGCAGCGGCTCCCCGGCGCTGCTCACAGTGCCGCTGACACCAACCGTCTCGATTCCAAAAATGTCATTGCGAATATCTGCAATGCTGGCGATGGTGCCGTCTACGACAATATTGACGCCGACCTGCGAAAAACTGGACGAAGCTTGCTCACTATGAATCAGTCCATAAGACACGCCTTCTGCGTCTGTCGCAAACGCCTTCTTCGCTGGCATCACAGGCAACATAGGTCTCCGCTGGGCAAGATGACGTGAGTGTAGGATCGCCGAACCCTGCATAGACTTGAAAGAATTCAACCTGGCCGGAGCCATTGAGATACTCGGTCATAAAGACATCAAATGTCTCCGAGCTCAAATTCTTGAATGTGCTGTCGAGTACAACGTATTTGTCGCCCACTGCAAGGCTGTAACAGGTTTCAATGTCGACGGGCAAATCCCTGTCATCTGCAGCCGTCGGCAGAGTCACACCAAAACTACTCACCGCGGAGCTGGGGTTCGCCAGTTCTAACAAGTCATCTGGCCCAGCAGCACAAATCACGGCGGGGGCTCCGTCGCTGCCATCATTCTGTATCCGGATATCGGTGTAGTTTGGCGTGTTTTCAATATTCAGGCCGATCACAAATTCCTCTAAGTGATCGGGCAGCATGCCCCCGGCTGCG
Source organism: Haliea sp. (assembly GCA_002862465.1). GTDB lineage: Bacteria > Pseudomonadota > Gammaproteobacteria > Pseudomonadales > Halieaceae > Marimicrobium. The sequence goes on along the minus strand of PKDD01000128.1, from coordinate 4,256 downwards.
TCTTTGCGACTAACATCAATGATGTTACCGCCAAAGGTGCCGATACTAAGCCATTGCCGACCGGCTTTTTGGATAATTACCCGCAGATTCTCGTTCTCGAGCACGAAATCACCGGGAACACAGCGTGCGAGCGACCCTGAGAGTAAGTCTGCCTCAGTTGCCACACGGGCCGAAGCCGCAGGTGCAGTGTCTTCTGAGATCGGCTCGTCATCACTCTCGCTGCAGGCAGACAACATGGCGAGCAGTGATATCAGACTGCACACGCGTAAAAAACATGGAAGTCGATTGATGGACATCGCGTTAACTTGCATTGAATGGGGGAGGTGTCGCAATGAACAGAAAAACACGTCAATTGCTATCCTTTATCGGCCCTAGACAGTCTCTCAACAGTTCCAGTCCACGACTGCAGTATCGTCTCTATAGGGCTATCACGTGCTTGAAGACGCACTTTCCCTGCATTAATGAGTAGCGACTGCCGGCCAGATCAGGCGACAACAACCCGCTAACGTGGCAACATAGCTAAAACAAACAAGTGTGTTTGCCGGCACGATAGCCGTCTACAAGACAAGGAACTGAAAGCCAGATAGGTCAATTTATGACTCGTAAAACACATTACCGCGCTTGTCATTTATGCGAAGCCATCTGTGGCCTCATAATTGAAACCGACGGCGCGGACATCGTCTCTATCAAAGGAGACAAGGCAGACCCACTGAGCCGCGGCCACATCTGTCCGAAGGCAGTGGCACTGAGCGATTTACACAATGATCCGGATCGCCTGCGCACACCGGTAAAACGAGTGCGCAATCATGGCGGCGAAGATCGCTGGGAGGACATTAGCTGGGACGAGGCACTGGACACCACCGCTAAGCGTTTGGCATGGGTTATTAACGAGCGCGGGGAGAACGCAGTGGGCATTTATATGGGCAATCCTTCGGTGCACAACTACGGCATGATGACCCACCAAAGTAATCTATTCCAACATATCCGCAGCAACAACCGTTTCTCTGCGACCAGCGTGGACCAATTGCCCCACCATCTTACCTCGCTGTGGCTTTACGGGCACAAACTGCTGATCCCTGTACCGGACGTCGATAACACCAACTACCTGCTCATGCTAGGCGCAAATCCGCTAGCCTCTAACGGCAGTATCTGGACTGTACCGGATGTAAAACAACGCCTGAAGACGTTGACCGCGCGCGGCGCTAAACTGGTGGTCATCGACCCCCGAAGGACAGAAACTGCAACCATCGCCAGTGAGCACCATTTCATCCGCCCCGCTACCGATGCGCTTTTCCTGCTGGCAGTGCTCAACACCCTGTTTGACGAGGATTTGGTCAGGCCCGGCACTCTGTCCGCTTTCACCACAGGACTGGCTGACGTCGCAACCGCGATCGTGATGTTTACACCGGAACTTGCCGCCGCCCATACGGGTATCACGGCAGACGTGACACGGCGCATAGCGAGAGAATTTGCCGCTGCAGAGCACGCCGTATGCTACGGCCGCATGGGCGTCTCCACGCAAGCCTACGGTGCACTGTGCCAGTGGGTAATTCAACTGATCAATATCGCCACCGGAAATCTAGACAAACCCGGCGGTAGCCTATTTGCGACGCCAGCAGTGGATACCGTTACGACCAGCAGCCCCGGAGGCCATGACCGCCATCAAAGCCGCGTGCGCAATCTGCCCGAGTTTGACCGGGAACTCCCGGCCGCGTGTCTGGCAGAAGAGATCAGCACACCGGGGGAAGGTCAGATTCGGGCACTGTTTACTGGAGCCGGTAACCCCGTGCTGTCCACGCCCAACGGCCGGCAACTAGACAGCGCCCTAGAAAGTCTAGAATTTATGGTATCCTTGGATCCCTACATCAACGAAACCACGCGGCATGCAGACATCATCCTGCCACCCACCTCCGCACTAGAACACGATCACTACGACATCACCTTCCATCTTTTTGCCGTGCGCAATACCACCCGTTATAACGACGCGGTGTTCGATAAACCTGAAAACAGCCTTCACGACTGGGAGATTTTTAATCAGTTGGGCAATCGGCTGGCCATACTACTTGGCAAATCGGAACAGCCTGCGACAGCACCCCATGAAATAATTAACCTAGGCCTGCAAATAGGGCCACACAGCGCCAAAGGTTTGTCGCTGGAGAAACTGCGCCAGAACCCTTCCGGCATTGATCTGGGTCCACTGCAGTCACAACTGCCCGAACGCTTGGCAACACAGGGAAAAATGATCCGCTGCGACACACCTGAAGCCATCGCTGACCTAAACCGACTGTTCGACGAGTTTCAGCAACCGGCTGGCGGCGAGTTACGACTGATCGGTCGTCGCCATGTGCGCTCCAATAACTCGTGGATGCACAACTACCACCGTCTGGTAAAAGGTCGTGAACGCTGCACGCTGATGATGCATCCGGACGATATGGCACATCAGGGGATCGCCGCCGGCGCTCGCGTGACTCTTGCGTCTAGGGTGGGAGCGATCGACGTGACGGTGGAGGTCAGCGAGGACATGATGCCCGGCGTAGTCAGCCTGCCCCATGGCTTTGGCCACGGTCGACAAGGCATTCGAATGCAGACCGCCGCCGCTCATGCCGGTGTGAGTTGCAATGACGTAACTGATGACCAGTACTTGGACGTGCTGTCGGGTAACGCTGCGGTCAATGGCGTCCCGGTCACAGTCCTCCCCCAACCCTGACAATAGTCGTTTCGTCTGCGTTAGGAAACTTGTCAGTAAGCGCCATGAGGAACCCCCGCTGGCCACCCTTCTGCGATGAAACACTGACAGTCGCAGGCGCAGTAGAACCGCTGTTCACCACAGGTGGCGTATTTTATCGCCACCACATGCAATAAACCAATACACTAAAACTGACAGGAGAAAAAATGGCAAACTTACCGCGTCAAAGAGTGGCGATGACGATACCCGGACCCACCGCCAACGTGGCGGACTCCATCGCCATGGCCAAGCGTCTAGAGCAACTCGGTTGGGATGATATATGGCTGGCAGATGCGGGCGGACTGGATGCATTAACTCTGGTACCCATGCTACTGGCAGCCACAGAAAATACGCGCATAGGTACCGCGGTGGTCCCGGTATTTACACGCACACCCGCTGTTCTGGCCAGCACATTTGCGGTCATCAGTCAGGCCTATCCTGAACGGTTTATTCCCGGTCTAGGTACGTCCAGTCACGCCATTATTAACAATTGGCATGGCTTAAATATGGAAAAACCGCTGACGCGAATCCAAGAAACCATGACCCTCTTACGCGCCATGATGGCCGGAGAGAAAACCAGTTTCGAAGGCGAGACACTACGCAGCAAAGGCTATCGTCAAGCGCCAACCAGCAACCAACCGATTTATCTTGCAGGGCTGCGGCCCAAAATGCTGGAAACTGCCGCTGAAATCTCCGACGGGGTTATTTTGAACCTATTTCCCCGCTCGGCTCTCCCCAAAATAATGGAACACATCGCCATCGGCGCTGAACGCGCGGGCAAAGATCCTGCCTCCGTTGAAGTGGTATGTCGCCACATGATGTGTGTCACAGGTGATAGAGGGCTAGGCCGAGCAGCATTTCGCGCAGCCTTCGGTCCCTACTATGCAACTCCCGTCTATAACAAATTTCTCGCTTGGGCGGGCTATGAAGATGCCGCCAAAGAAATAGCAGAAGGCTTTAACGCTAGAGATAGAGACCGCACTGCGGCCGCCATGACCGATGAACTGGTCGATCAAATCGCGCTCATCGGCGATGCCGCCGAGTGTCAGGACCTTATTCGTGAATACGCTGCAGGTGGTATTCATACCCATGTCATGAGCCCAATGATTCCCGACCCAAAGATGATAGAGGATACTGTAATGGCCTTTAGCGCAGAACACTTCAACTTTTAAGTTGCGGAGAAAGCATGCAAGGGCATCGCTACGGACTTTGCTTCGATTGAATTGTCTTAGCAACTACAGTGCGGCGAACAGCTCATTCTTCCCTTCCCCGAAGCACTATTAGAAAAGCTTACGCGATGTGTCGGGTTTTACTGTCCTCGGCACTCACTGCAACAGACCAATCCGATAATACCTGCACCTAGGACGCCGTTTACACAGTGCTCTAGGCAGGCTTTCCATTAACCCGTTACTGAACTGTAATCCAGACACTGTGCTCCACGCCTATCGCATGATGGTCCGGTGCGCGCAGACTGACCCTCATCTCATAGGTTCCTGGAGAGGCATCCATTGGCAGAGGAAACTCAACCGTT
>PKDD01000039.1 GCA_002862465.1 Haliea sp. | reverse complement strand
CATCTTCTTTGTAATCTCAGGATATCTCATCACTAAGAATATTGTTTCAGATATTCAGCAACAACGTTGGTCGTTCAAGACATTTTATATAAGACGTTGGCGCCGATTGTTTCCCGCGGCATTTAAGGTCTTTGATGCCCCTGAGACGCCCTACCGAGACCGAACGATCTAGTTAGCTTCCAAGCCGGGACATTTCGTGGCCCACTGGCGACCTCGAAAAAAAATGAGAGTTAGCGTTAATTGATGAAATCTACTCGACAGCCGTCTAAATTGCCCTATACTTAAAGTCGGTTGCGGAATCATTTGTCATCACCAAGCATAGAAAAGCAAAGGATTAAGCACTTACCCGTATGAAATTCTCCACCACAAAAACCCTCGCGCTAATCTTTTTACTTACCGCATGTTCTGATGACAGTGACGACACTGTGTCCTGTGACAGGCCAACAAAAGCCGGCATACAAACGATAGATGTTGCTCAGGGTGATATAAATCGCCCCTTTAGCCTGTATGTACCTACAACGTATACGGGCAAAAGCGCCCCGCTCGTGTTCTTACTGCATCCTTCGTTATCGTCTGGCGACATCACGCTGGACAGTGATAACTTTCAAGCGAATGCGGAAAAGAATGGTTACATCATAGCCGCCCCCACCGGTGCAGTAGAATTTGGCGCCGCTTTTGCCTGGAATATTCCTGGTGTGCCACTGGTTGGTGCGGCCGTCTATCCACCAGATCAGGCGCCCGATGATATTGAGTATATTGATCTTGCAATCGATGCGGTCAGTGAACAATTTTGCGTGGATAGTTCGCGCGTATACGCAACAGGCTTCTCCGGAGGCGGTCGCATGAGTTCGCAACTCGGCTGCGATCTTTCAGACCGGTTTGCTGCAGTTGCACCAATTGGTGGAGCGCGAGCCCCCCGGGCTTCTGACACGCCGCCTCGCACGGTGCAATGTGCCCCAACAAGCGCCGTGCCTGTGCTTGCCCTCCACGGCACGGCCGACGTTATAAACGAGTTTGCCGACAATGACGCCGGGATTGTACCAGGCTCCTCTTGGACCTACGGAGTGCCCGAAGCCATGGAACGCTGGGCGCTGCTAAATAGCTGCCTTACAACTGACCCGTTGATTGAATCAGTTTCGCCGCAGTTAGATTTGCTACAATATCAAGGATGCAATGCCGATACTTGGTTATATCAGTTTGAGGATGTTGGTCATATCATCCCGCCTGACGCTCCCGAACTGATATGGACATTCTTCAGTAAACAGCGCCAAGACTAAAAAGCGTGAAGGCTGGATTTCGCCGACACCAAGGCCTAGCGTCAATCTCGCCAGCTCGACCACGGTAATACCCAATCCTCTACCGGAAAATAAATTATAGTTGGCCTTGGTGGTAGGAATAAAAAACTAAAACATGCCTAATGCTCAGATCCCCCGCTGGTTGACTCTCTCCATTAAGGCTTGCGCTGACTCTTTTCGTTCTGAGTAACGATCAACCAAAAACTCGGCATTACCACGGGTTAGCAGCGTGAACTTAACCAGCTCTTCCAGTACATCAACAATACGGTTGTAAAAACTGGAATCCTTCATCCGGCCTTCGTCATTAAACTCCATCCAAGCTTTTGCGACGGAAGACTGGTTAGGGATAGTAATCATCCGCATCCAGCGACCCAATGTTCTTAATTGATTGACGGTATTAAAGGATTGCGAGCCACCTTCCACTTGCATCACTGCCAGGGTTTTACCCTGCGTACGGCGAACGGCGCCAACACTTAAAGGCACCCAGTCAATTTGTGCTTTCATGGTCGCGGTCATGGAACCATGACGCTCAGGAGAACACCAGACCTGGCCCTCTGAGCAGGCCATCAGGTCGCGTAGTTCTTATACCTTGGGATGGCTTTCATCTTCATCATCGGGCAGCGGTAAGCCTGAAGGATCAAAGATACGGGTTGCACAACCCGGTTCCCGTAGAATAAGAGCGCTTTCCTCAACTACTAAACGGCTATAGGACCGCGCTCTAAGGAAGCCATATAACAGTAGCATTTTCGGTGCATGATCAAGTTCGCTGCCGTTAGATAACTGATCTTGCAGATCGCTATTTATCAGAGGCATGTCTAAATTCGGCACATCATTCATAAAAACTGGCCTTAAGCATCATTACTTTGTGGGAACCAGTCGCGCGTATTGTTAGCAAATTTCACCAGCGATAGCATGACTGGCACTTCGACTAGCACACCCACCACGGTGGCTAATGCTGCACCTGAATGGAGGCCGAACAGTGAAATAGCAACGGCCACGGCTAACTCAAAAAAGTTACTGGTCCCAATTAAGGCCGCAGGGGCTGCTACGCTATGGTTTAGCCTGAGATAACGGGCGGCAAAATAAGCGATAAAGAAAATACTATAACTCTGGATAATCAGGGGAATGGCAATCATCACAATACTTTGTGGTTTCGCTAAAATAGTTTCTGCCTGAAAACCAAATAACAATAGCACCGTAGCCAACAACCCAATAACGGATAAAGGCTTCAACGTGTCGACAAACCCTGAAATTTTATTGTGCATAAAACGTCGGGTTAGGTAGCCTGCCAGTAACGGCAGCACGACATATAAAACCACTGACAGTACCAGCGTTTCCCATGGCACAGTAATATCGGTAATGCCCAACAAAAAAGCCGTAATCGGTGCAAAGGCAAAAATCATAATAATGTCGTTAACCGATACCTGTACCAGAGTGTAGTTAGGGTCACCTTTTGTCAGTTGGCTCCAAACAAAAACCATCGCTGTACAAGGTGCTACGCCTAATAAGATCATGCCGGCAATATATTCATTGGCGGTTTCCGGATTAACAAAATCGGCAAAAATAAAATGAAAAAATAGCCAACCTAAAGCGGCCATGGTGAAGGGCTTGATGACCCAGTTAACGATCAAGGTCAGGATTAAGCCTTTCGGTTTTTTACCGACATCTTTAACCGCTGCAAAGTCTACTTGAATCATCATGGGATAAATCATTAGCCAAATCAGCACAGCGATCAGCAAATTCACATGGGCATATTCCCAACTGGCAACCAGCGCAAATACCGCGGGGAAAAAATTACCCAGTATCACACCAGCAATAATACTCAGGCTAACCCAAAGACTGAGATAACGTTCGAAGATTCCCATTACCGCTCCCCCAATGCCTTAAAGGTGGCCGCAAGTTCTTGCTGGCCCATACTATCCAAATCATGCGTCAATAATGTTTTGATCCGCGATTGCAAAATGCTGATAGTTTTCCTAAAGGCATCAGCAATAACGTCTTCGCTGCCTTGAAGTCTCGACGGATCTACCAAACCCCAATGCACCTTTAGAGACTCACCAAACCAGACCGGGCAGGCTTCACCCGCCGCCGAGTCACAGACCGTAATCACCGCCTCCGCCTGCCAGCTTTTATGCTCGTCCCAGGATTGACTGGATAAGCCCTCGATAGAGATATTTGCCTCAGCCAAATACTGGATTGACAGCGGGTGCACTTCGCCAGCAGGCCGACTGCCTGCGGATTTAGCGATTAGCCTGCCCTTGCCAAAGTGGTTAGTAATGGCCTCAGCTAAAATACTGCGGCAGCGGTTATGAGTACAAACAAATAATAGTTTCATGGTTTTCGCGCTCTAACAGCAATGTTCCCGGCGCACGGGGTGATCGCCCATGCCGCAAACCAGTTGATAGGCTTCTTTAATAATATCTGGGTTGCTATTCGCAGTTGCGCGAATCACGCCGGTCGCCCAAACAGGGAGTTCCGGGTTGATGCGATAAAAAATCCACTGGCCATCGCGACGATCCACCAATAAGCCGCATGCTCGAAGTTGGGCCAGATGGCGAGAGACTTTGGGTTGGCTAACCTGCAAGCCTTCCGTCAGTTCACAAACACAGAGTTCGTGCTCTCGATAAATCAATAATACGCTTTTCAGGCGGGTATCATCGGCAAGGCATTTATAAAAAACGAGTGGATCCATCGCTACATATCTGAAAATCCATATATAAAATTATTGTTGTATGTAGTTTTCCATATGTCAATTGTTGATCCTTATCTCTCCTCCAAGCCATGCGTAATATACGCGACAACCCAACTCTCAATGCGGGAAACTTAAACGCAAACGCTTATGACACTGGGCAAGCCCAAGCCGAGTTCGAAGGCCCCGAAGTGCAGGAACAGATTCGGACACCTTCCATCAACCGAAGCAACGAAGTGACGAACAGCGGAGGGCAAGTGCATTTAGCCAGAAGGCCAGGGCGGTAGCGTAATGTCCTCTGGCTGACTACTTTTCGCCTCAAGAAGGACACGTGTCAGTGCCACATTTACTTTGACTGGCGCAACCGGCCGCGGTATTTGTTGCGGGCCAGTTCCTGCATGTCTTCTACAGTATCGCTCTCGTCCATGATTTCGCGCCCCAGAAGCGTCTCTACAGCGTCTTCCAGTGTCACAATGCCTGCAGTCTGCCCGTATTCGTCTTCTACCAAAAACATGTGCTCGCGGCGCTTTATGAAAAGATCAAGAAGTCTCAACACAGGTAGCTCTTCAGATACCCTGTGAATTGGCACTATGTGCTCCTCAAGAGGTGTATCTTTGCCGCCGGCGCGCTCAACCTCATGCAACTCTGGGCGCAAAGCTAAACCGAGAATAGCGTCGAGATTAGCCCGGTACACCGGTATTCTAGTGAAGGACACGGTGCTGAGTTCCGCCAGTACCTCACCGACCGAAAGTGAAACGTTAACAGCGCAGACTACCGTGCGCGGGGTGAGTATCTCACCTGTTCGGTATTGCCTCATTTGTAACAGGTTTTCCAGCAGCGCACTTTCCTGTGGGCCAAGGGCACCATGTCGAGCGCCGAGCTTAGCGAGTGCCGAGAGTTCCTCCCGACTGACGAAATCCGAATCGCCCTCCCGCGAAAAAAGGCCGGTCAGGCGCGCTGATATCCAGACCAGAGGAAAAAGCAATCTGACCAGCCATTTTATAATCGGCGCCGCCGGAAGAGCGAGTTCCTTCCAAAATTTCGCGCCTAATGTCTTTGGAATAATCTCTGAAAAATAGAGAATCGCCAACGTCAATAGAAAGGCAATGAGCGTTTCCCAGCGCGCGCCAAAAACATAGGCCGCCTGGGCGCCCACCCCTGCTGCGCCCATAGTATGAGCAAACGTATTAAGGATCAGTATGCTCGACAGTGATTCGTCGAGATTATCTTTGACGTCTTTGAGAGCCGCCGCAGGTCCCGGACGATGCTCGGTTTGACTCTCGACAAATCCGTGGGTAACTGACAGGAGAACCGCTTCGAGGATTGAGCAGAGAAAAGATACGCCGATTGCAATAAAAAGATATATGACGAGAAGCGTCATAGTGATTCAGACTCCATAAGTTAACCAGTGGAAGGGTGGTACATGTTTAGGTCTGAAAGCCCGCATAAATGCGAGCTAAATGATTACAAATAACGTTAGCGAGCGGATATTTCGCGCAAATCTTCAATGCCGTTGCCATTGCTGTCCGCCTGATCACGGTTGGCGATCTCTGGGCAGTTGTCTATCGAGTCACCGATCCTGTCATCGTCAGAACCAACGTAATAAGCAGCATTGTGGGCCGGGTCGCGAGCATCCACACTATCTGATTGAGTAATTGCCTTGAAATCATTGGTAAACGTTCCCCCTAGAATGTGCCAAACAATCGGTCAGTGTGGCGTTTGGCCAACCTAAAAATTTAACGCTAACAGCCTTCCGTAATGGGTTCAAGGTTTCTCGCCATTCCGACACCTCCAGCTGCCGGCACTAATTCACTTGTCCTAGAATTATTGACTGGTTCCTTTCCCCAATATAGTACACAATGAGAATCATTCTTATCTGTACAGCCATCGTGTCTGGACCTATAGCGGTTCCGCGGCCGTCAGAGAACGGCGCTGCGCGACCAGAAGGGCACACGCGGCAAACCAGCCAAGATGATACGGCCGGTAACCGAGCGAGCCATCCATCTAACGATCACTAAACGGGAAGTCACTGTGAATTATCAAAGTCTAAAACCTATCCAATCGCTAGCCGTTTGGACCTGCCTCACCATATTTACTGCTGGCTACGCCATTGCCTCGGGTACCGTTGGTGACCATGTCAATGACATGTCTGCGCACCTCGATGAGTACAATGAAGAAGTGGTGTGGCTGATAGGCAAGGTGGACGGCATCGTTGCTACCTACGAGGCAAAAGGCGCAGCGGCTGCCAAGCCGGAAAGGGTAGTTGATTACTGGGAGGCCGTAGCATTTCACTCTGCTATAGAAATCAATTACATTCCACTGTACTCCAGTATCTGGCAGGGCCTGTTCGGAGTGAGCACCGCGATTGAGGAAGGCGAGCCCATAAGCACAGTTAGGGAGCAGCAGGCCGCACTGGATCAGGCTCTGTGGCAGGCGCTGGGCGCGATTAAACTTGCAGCGCAGTACCAGGAACGCGGACTGTTACCGGAAGTCTCCGAAACCGCCACAGACACGCCTGCGGAAACCATCGACGTCATCAAGCAGCGACTGGACCGCGTTGTCGCTAAGTACGCCGAGCAGCTTAGCGACGAAGCTATCCGCATTACGCAAGAGACCTACCTCAACCTGTTTGAGAGTATTGAGGGTACACTTGACGCGCTCGATGCCGAGTTGGTAGCCGAACTAGAAAAAGACTTCAACGTCACCCTGCAACGAGCGATAAAGGATGGGAAATCGGTTGATGACGTGCGCGATATCGTCGAGGCCATGAAACGGCGACTCGACCAGTGCAAGGCGCTGCTTAAAACCGCTGCAAAAAATCGTGGTGGCGTTCAATAAGCGCAGCGTGCGTTGCCTCTTCGCTTTGCGGGGACAGTGACTGTGTTGCATTTCGTATTGTTGACTCAACTCGTGGGAAGTACTCGCGATAACATGACTTGCAACTCTTCAACTCAATTCGCCAGCGACGCTCGTCTCAGTAAGATAGCACCCAAACATGCCAGCAGTGCAACACCTAGGTACAATAACAATAGGGGTAGGATACTCTGGGTAGAGAACAGCACTGCGGCACAGACGGTGACCATCAACGCGCAGGCGCTTTGGACAAACTTCATCGTCGACGCTGCGGTGCCAAAGGCATTATCAACCTGCCCCATCGTGGCCGCCTTACCGGCGGGCACTATGATACCTGCTCCACCCAGCAGCAAACACAATGCAAGAACACCGAGCCAGGCTTCATGTGGCCAAATCGTCGCACATAGAAGCAGCGTAGCTGCGCCACCCAGCGCGATTATCGTCCCCACGTAAAGCGCAGTGATGGGCGTCATCGATGCACTACGAGCGCGAAAAAAAAGCGCGCCGAGCAGATAGACAAACGTGGTCATGCCGAACCCGATATGGGCCATGTGTATCGGAAGCGCATAATACTGCTGCAAAATATAAGGGCCCACCGCAAGGTAGGACATGACAATTCCAAAAGGCAGACTGAAAGAGAAAAGAGCGGCAAAGTAACGTCCATTGCGCAATAAACTGGTGGAGTGATCGCTCCGGGTTGCAACTGGGGTCTTGCGAGACGGATAACGGCAAAAAAGCGAAAACCCTAGCAAACTGATAAGGCTAACAAACCCCAGCAACAGGAATGCCACCTGCCAGCCGCCCTTTGAATACGTCACTATTGCAACTGAGAGTCCCGGGCCAATAGCGGGACCGGCTGCCATCACCACCCCCACAGTTGCTACTATGCGGATATAGTCATCGCCCTCGTAGCGGTCTTTCAACATGGCATTGCCGACACTGGTAAATGTTGATGACAAGAATCCCATAGTAATATAAGTAGCCACCAGCGCTGCTTCTGTGGTCATCAGCATCGCAGATAAAGACACCAGCATATAGAGTGCAAGATTGACGATGATAATACTCGAGCGGTTGATTCGGTCAGATACCGGCCCCCAAACCAGCTGACCCACCATGTAACCTGCAAAACCGTATGACAGTATCAGACGAGCCGATTTGCCGCTGAGGGCGAAGCTGTCTCCAATAGCCGGAATAACCGGACTTAGCACACTGACATTAAATTGTGTGAGCAGGAAGATAGAGCAAATGAATATACCGGCGAGGGCACCCGGTCTCGAAGTATGCGTGGCTGATGTTATAGAACTGATGCGCCTAACCGAGCTTGCAATCTAATGTGTCGAGGGGGAGAGCCCATGTAAAGCCTGCTGATTGATCCTAATCAATCTGCTAGAGTGCCACATAAAACTGTTTCAGTGGAAGGGGTCAAATTAACCATCCGCTAAACACGCCTCTTATAGCAAATTAACCTGTTTGGACCAGCAAATAGGTTCTGCACGCCAGAGCCCCATCCCAACAGAGCCCTGCGCGGAGCCTACGCGGATATTTCCAATCGATCCATAGACGTTTCATAGTGATGTACGTGAAAGACCGCGCACTCAAGACTAAAAAGCATAGTTGAGAAGCGCCGATGGTTCGTATCGTCTTGCGCTGTATTGAGGTAGGAAGCGCCCCCTGAGGGGCGCAGGACCTCGCCTTACGTCGGAGAGCGAATTTGCGGAAGGCCGAGTCAGCAACTTGCCAAAACGCAAAAAACTAAATGTTCTAGCTCGATCCATCGGAGATCGAGCGAGCTAAAACATCAACCCTAAGAGGTCCAAATTCCTTGCAGTTTCGGTGCCACGGCTAACCGATCTTGTAGGACTAAATCATAGATTGAAGATAGCTTTCTAAGCCCACTTTATCCATTAAAGTAAGCTGAGTTTCAAGCCAGTCAACATGATCCTCCTCGCTGTCCAAAATCGAACTTAATAAATCTCGACTGACATAGTCCCTCGCCGATTCGCAATAGGCGATACCCTCTTTGAGATCTGGGCAGGCGATCATCTCTAATTTGAGATCACATTCAAGCATCTCTCTAGTATGCTCACCAATTAGTAAAGCCCCTAAGCTCTGCAAATTAGGCAAGCCCTCTAAAAAGAGTATCCGCTTAATCAACTGGTCAGCGTGCTTCATTTCGTCGATCGACTCGTGATGCTCTTTTTCTGCTAACTTTCCCAACCCCCAGTCTTCATACATTTTTGCATGCAGAAAATATTGATTTATCGCAACCAACTCGTTTCCGAGAGCTTTGTTCAAATGCTTAATGACTGTGGCGTCGGCTTTCATAAAATACTCCATCGTTTCTAATAGAGTAAGAGTGGTCTTTCAGCCCTGCTTTGTCAATGAAAATCTCTGTAACTTGTTGTTTTTAAATGATAATTTAAATGATAATCAAACGCGTTTCGATTGAATTTTTTGGCTGAAAAATCGCGGGCGCCACTTTGCAACACGCGACTATTCATGTCTAGGCAGAAACTTCATTAGCTATGCGATGGCTTACATAACGACTAACTCTTCAACATCAGCGACCAGAGTGCTTGTTTTCAGTATGCAGGATAACGGATCGGGGCAGTGTACATTGATCAGTCAATAAAACAGGGCGGCATTAGAGCAAGAGGCAAAACAATGAAAGCAATAACCGCAGCCTCTGCGAGACGTATCGAGACTCGCAATCCGCTACGATGCCAGTGAGACTCGGAGGTTTTTGGCACCGCCGCCTCGAAGCTTAGTTGTTTGAAATAGGCAGGGGTTTAATACCCATATCTGCTCTAGTGTCACGCTTGCCTGCGCGCATAGTTTCAACCGAGCAGGACAGTTAGGCGAAGCACAGCAGTGTCCACGCCGTTAGTCCACTCACTACATTCCATGACTTAATAAGTATGCGCGCGGCCGATAGCCGACGGCCCCCACCTGGCCCCTGTGGTGCGCGAAAGGTGACTTTTTTGATTCTTATGCTCATTTGCGTCCGGCACGCGCGATAGGGGGTTTTCCCCCTAGAGCAACGCAGTGAGAACATGTTAGGGTCATGATTGGCAGTATTTTCGGTTGTTTTTTACGCTGAACGGAGTCGTTGTGTTACAAACTTTTTATGAGAAAGGCGAAGATTTGCATTTCACCCGCATGGACGAACTGCTTAGCGCTGCAACGTTAAATATAAAAACCTATGATCCCGACATGAGGTTAAAGCGCATCCCCGCATTCGTCTCACATAACCGAAATATAATATCCTCGGCGGACGAAGCAGAGGCATGGGTTATTAAAAATAAAAAGCCTCTCGTTTCTGAGGGACTGATTCGCCAGACTAATCAGGTACTAAACAAACTGATCTGTCTCCGGACGCCACTGCCTAACGGCGGGGTGCGTGGCGACCTTACGATGATAACACTCGACACGCTGTACCATGGTTGGTTCAATCATCTGGATTACACAGCAGAATTATTAATTTTACCCGCCGGGCAGACACTTTCTAGAATCGATATGCAGACGTTGCATCTGTATTTGAAGGGGCATGCCCAAAAAGATATTGCCAAACTTCTTTTTCTGTCTCGCAAGACGGTAGAAAATCGCCTGCGCAGAGTGAAGGACAAACTATGTGCTGCAGGGTCGGAGCATGCAAGTCTGGCAGTCGCATTGAGTGGGATTCAACTCAGTGATTTTATTTTAGCAGAGCCTGATTGGTTTAACCTCTCCCCTAGTCATAGAAATCCTGCGTTTATGAAATAAGGGAATCCGGCACGTTTTAATCCGATCTGTCTGTGACCCATGCCAATTTAAGGACCACCATTTGTGCTTAAGGCGCTGTATGATGCGCTGCAATGCGATAACCGCCCCTCGGGCATCGTTTTGCTATCAGGGGTAACGAGAATTGGCCTTCTAGTAAACCTAGGCGGCTACTAAAATAATCTTTGACCAAAGGTATGTAAGCCGCAGGTGACCGGACATGAAGTGGTGACCGCCGCCTGTATGCTGAACGCTGTCAGTTCGGGCAGCATCTCTAGGAGGTTTGAAACAAAAATGCCGCTGAGGCGAAAGAACTTCTAACTGGCAACACTAATCAGCGTCACCGTTTGGTTATACTCACTCACAATCGCTTGCGCCAATTTACCGCACTTACCGCACTCGCTGGCAACGCCTAACTTCCTGCAAACATCCGGAAGTGTACTGGCGCCTCCTTGGCATACATCACGTATCTGACTATCAGTAATTTGTCTGCAAATACACACGTACATTGTGGAGTCTACACTCATAAAAACCTACTGTAATAGTAGTGAGAATGAGAACTATTGTCAAGTAGGCCTGTTTAGTCTAGCGGACTTTCGCTCGATAACTGAACAGAAAAACCTGTATTCGGGGGGATTGTATGGCATGGCATCTCAACCAAATTGTGCCGCGTTGCCTGCCACGGGGCAGTTTATCACGTGAGTAAAAAAGGCAATAAGCGCGCGCCAGCGAGTCACAGGATTCACTCGCCCAAAGCATGACTTGGTTGCCTCTACGCACCAGGATTACCTGTTTCAAACAGACGAATCACCATTTCAGGTGACACAGCCGCCCGGAGGCTCCGTATTGGCCGCTACTGCAAACACAACGACGCATAAGCCATCAACGTTGCGCAGTTTCTCCGCCCGACTCAGCAAAGGGCCCTGAATCAGCCTGCCGTGCCGCCTCCAAGTCATACAGCAGCATTCCCCTCGCATTTCCATGATCGCCCCCTTTGATGCGCAGACCGAAGACCATTTTTTTCCCATCGGGACTAACCACAGGGTTATTCGCTCCGAAGCCTGCATAGTCTGTGAAATAGGTTAGGCGAGTAGCCTTGCCACTGCCGTCCAAAGCCAACTCCCAGATGTCAATATCGCCGACTGGCACCGCGGTAAATGTGTCCGCCTCCCGCTCAACCGCGATCGTCTTGCCCTCCGGAAAAACGCCCTCTGCCTCATCATAACCCCAGTCCTGAGAATAGTTAGTCACTAAACCCGTGTCGAGGTCGACCCCCATTACTTCGCCGCCCTTGTAAGCATAAGCCGTAAAGAGCAGTTCCTGATCGTTGGGCGGACGAAAGTCCTGCGTCTCGAGAAAGGCCAGATAGTAAAAATCCTCGCGACCCACAAGTCTCTGACGGTCTACCAATTGCGCGCGACCATCATCAAGCACAATGCGACCGGTCCAGATTTCAGATCGAGCAAACAGAATTTCTTCAGGATAGTCCGACCGGGTCCAAGCAATTCTCATATTAAGTCGTGATGCAGCCGGCCCTTCAAAGCAAGGCTCCTGCAAAGGCTGAGCGCCACCCTCCCCCACTATATTTAAAAAGAACAACTCCGAATGCCAGCGGTCTCCAGCACCTTCGACGTCCTCCTCAGCGGATATGCTAGGGCCACAAAGCAGGAGGTCACCGTTAGCCAGATAGCGCACGCGGGTAAATCCATGATGCGGGAAATGGCTTGTCAGACTTCGGCTGGCCCCTGTCGCCAGTTCCAATTCATAAGCGTTGCCGACAAGCGCATCAAGGTAGACCAAACGTTTTCCGTCTGCGGACCAATCCGGTCGAACCCCGGAGTCCAGAATCGGATGAATCCAGTCTGGCAAATCATCGAGCGGCGAGCCTTCTCTAAAACCGAGGGGACCTGTCCTATCGCAGCCAGCCAGCAGCGAGCTCAGGAGAAGAAGCGAAACCCACCAATGCGTCTGAAGCCAATACCGACTTCGGAGATACTCGACTCCGCGACGAGCCATCAGGCCACGTTTACTATCAGCAAGGCCCGTCTCTGTCGCGACACACTCATTATCGACCTAACGGGGAAAGCACGACGTCTACCTGATGCATAACCATCTCTTTTTTTATTGTATTCAGATGAAACGATACACAACTGTATCAATACATGAAAGAACAAAACTACAGGCCGCATCGGCGGCAGTATCCAATCTTGACTACTCTGAGCCGGCCTAAAGCTCGTTTTAGACGACGACAATTTAAAGCGTCCGACGAACGAACTCATGCCTCGCTCTTCAGCAGGCACAAACATGCCGCGGAAGGCTCTTATAACACCACATCGAAGCATTCAAGTTGCGGTGGACCCATATAAATGTCTCTCCTCGCCCCGGCATTGGCATGCGCCTTTCGAAAAGCTTCTGATTTTGTCCAAGCTTCGAAGTCGCTGTGTGACTCCCACCCGGCATAAGACGAAAATAAAGTATGATCCTCGTGACTTGGGCCGCGCAACAGTTGAAATGTTTTAAAGCCGGGCACACCCTCAAGGTGCGAGTCACGACCTTTCCAGATCTCAATGAAAGTTTCTTCGCAGCCCAACTTAATTTTGAACCTGTTCATAGTAATAAACATATCTACCTCAAATATTGTAGGAAGCTTTCAACTTACTACGCAGCTCTAAGCTTGCGCTTTTTAACTGATTAGCAGTGATGGCTATGTTTTTTGATTTTAAATCTATTTATTTTCAAAACCAAGGACGGGCGGGCAGGCCCATCGCTTGCTTTAGCATACCGAGAGTTTTTCGATCGACCTTCCCTGACTTCAGCGCTTTTATCGCTGCCCATGCCTGCTTTACGCTAAACGCCGGCCGCATGGCTTTTGGCAAGTCATCGCCCCACGCCCACAGGCTGCCCATGTCTAGGGGGAAGTAGCGTGTTTCGAAGTCTGCGTCAAATACATCGCCATCGGCGTAGTGTTCCAATTCGTCACCTGTGGGGTCTAACCAGTAATCAAAAACCTGACTGCCAAGAATATGTCGGCCGATGCCCCAAAAATGGTTCCAGCCTTTAAGCTTCAAATGTTGTTGTCCTTGGCCGATGCTATCCATATCAGCGGTTTCATAGGCGCTATGCATATAGTTGGCGGCGACATTCTGTAACAACACTACGGTATGATGATCTGCAGGTATCGTGCCCGTGTCTAAACGGTTAAATGCCAGTGCCGGAGTGCCATCGGCCAGACACTGAACATCGGTAGGGATAACGCCTATGTGCCGCATATACCACTGCAACGATTCGTCAAAACTTGTTACCGACAATACATAATGCCCCAGACGCTCTACAGGGGACGGCGCAGTCGCTGTTCGTATGCCCGCATTGACTCGAGCTTTGTGACGCGGGGTATTGACAGCAAGATCAGTTTTCAGGGGTTGTACTGCGGCGAGTTCTCTACCCCACACTATGTCGACAATGAAGCCGTCGGGGTCATGCAGGCGCACCCTGTGGCCGCGGCCAGGCCCGTCAACCGGCCCTATGGGCCGACCCGTAATCGCGCTCACTTTTTTTAACTCTTCTTCACTAGCGACACTATAACCGGCGCCAATGAACCCGTTGGTTTCAGTGTGCTTATGTGCGACATAACAATAAGGAAGCGGCCCAGTACCGCGCAGGTAGAGCGCCTCGATAGTTTCTTCTACCACCTGTAATCCAAAATCAACAAGAAAGCGTTTTTGGAGTGCCAGATCGGTTTTGTTGAATAAAATATAAGCAATGTCGTTAGCCTTTACGATGGGCTCTGGCCTATGCGGAGGTTTTGTACCGGCCAGCTCGCGCACTTCAGCCGTGTGAAGTTCTAAGCCAGGGTATGTGAAATTTCGGTAGGTATCGCTCATAGCATTGCCCTTCCGGTTGGTTGACTCCTCGTGGAGCTGTTTACGCAATTTAAACCAGTTCACATACCTCATCGAATTCTAGGCGCGGCAAGCGTTGGAAAACCTTCTGATGATTGCCATAACCTAAACCGCAAAGAAAGTTGCTTTTGACGCTAGTACCTGCAAAAAATGCAGCGTCGATAGCCGCATTATCGAACCCCGATAACGGCCCGCAATCCAGACCCAGAGATCGAGCCGCAAACATCAGGTAAGCCCCTTGCAGGGTACCGTTGCGAAAGGCAGTGGTTTCTGCCAAGGGCTCGTTGCCCGCGAACAAGGGCGCCACATTCATATGCGGGAACAGCGTTTCCATTTTGCTAAAAAACTGCGTGTCATAGCCGATGATGACAACCACAGGGGCTGTCATAACTTTTTCAATATTGTTAGGTAACAGCATCGGCTGAATTTTTTCTTTACCCTCTTCACTGCACACGAATATGAAGCGGCCCGGGCAACAGTTCATGCTGGTAGGCCCCATACGGGTAAGGTTGTAGAGTTTCTGCAAGGTGTCTTTATCGACGGGGCGGTCCTGCCAACCGTTCTGACTGCGCGCTTCTTGAAACAGCAGGTCGAGCCCAGTAGCGTCAAGCTGCGGATCCTCCGCTTTCAGCCTAGCAAACCTCGCCTGTGCTGCGGCCATCTGTTGCATCTGCTCTTTACTCATCTCTATATCAGCCATATCGCATCCTTAATATCATTTGCCCGCTGGGTAAGACAATATCCTATTCAATCGACACCTAACCTCTCGGTGGTGACGACTCTCCTGCTCACACAAAACCTGCATCAAAAAGCAGCAATGCGAGATTATTACTTGATCTGGAGCACAGTGGCCAAAGTATCAGATACGCCCAGAATTGACCCGATAGATCCCAACGTTTGCAGGTTGGGGTAGCCTGTATACACGGCACAAAAGGCTGCAGAAACTTTGCCTAAAGGGAGTCCAAGCTATCAAAATTCAGTGCAAACAGGGGTGCATGCATGTGCAAATTAATACCCGTTGATGTTATCTATTCAAGCGTTCTTGGTTACACTACTATGCTTGCTTATAAGCAAGTAATACGGACAATATACTTGTAGGTCTGCAAAACTGCAAGTTATGCCGATGACGAAATTACGATCACAGTGCGCCTGCGGTGCCATGCGGTACGCGCTATAATTAAATTCGCATATATACAAAGATATTTATCTAATGCTTGCATTAAAACAAATATAAAATTAGGATTTTACCGTCTTTGTCACGAAAGCTAGGCATAAAAAAGATGCGCAATGTCATACTGGAGCAACACACAATATTGAAGCATTCAATTGGCGCTCTGTTTGTCGCCTTGATTGCGATGTTATGCCAGTCTTTGCTTGCGCCTGTTGCGAGTGCCGCTGCTTCTGCGGATGAACTGACGCATCAGAGCATCAAGCCTAACATCATTCTGATTATGGCAGACGATATGGGCTGGAATGATGTTGGCTACCACGGCAGTGAGATTCGCACGCCCAATATCGACCGGATTGCTCAGGAAGGCGCTGAACTTGATCGATTTTATGCCTATCCCACCTGCAGCCCGACCCGCGCGGCGCTAATGACCGGGCAGTCGGCATTGCGAATCGATATGACGAGGCCAATAGGTGCTTACGGTGATCAAGGTCTGTCCTTGGATCGCAAGTTATTGCCCCAGTATCTGCAAGAGAACGGCTACCAGACTTACTTGGTGGGAAAATGGCATCTGGGCAGCAGTAGTCCCGAGTATTTTCCGCACCATCGGGGCTTTGACCATTTCTACGGACACCTAGGTGGCTTGATCGACTACTACGAGCACAGTGGGCTGGGTGCCACTGATTGGCAGCGTAACGGCAACACCGTTCATGAAGCGGGTTATAGCACCGAGTTGATCACCGCCGAGGCAGTCACTTTATTGCGCCAGCGCGACAAGGATCGCCCCGTCTTCCTGTTTGTTGCCTATAATGCGCCCCACGGCCCGCAGGCCGCACCGCAGTATTCTATTGATCGCTACCCTGAAATTGCCGACGAAGATCGCCGAGTCTACGCCGCGATGGTAGACAATATGGATGTGGGTATTGGCCAAATAATCCAAACTGTGCAGTCAGAAGATATTGCAGACAATACTCTGATCGTGTTTATGAGCGACAACGGCGGCTCTTCGGACTTTCCCGCCAGCGCAGTCTCCCACTCCTCGTCAGGCAACAACGAGCCGCTGCAGGGCGGCAAAGCTATGCCTCTGGAGGGCGGAATCAGGGTTCCTGCAGCGGCCTGGTGGCCCGGGGTCCTCGATAAAGGCCAGAAAATCGAACAACTGATAACAGTGGAAGATATTCTGCCGACGCTGTTTGAGGCGGCCGGGCTGCCTATCGATACTGTGCACTCGAAAGTGAATGCAGATGAGAGCCGCAAACTGGATGGTGTCAGCCGCTGGAGGGCAATGCTTGGCGAGACCGCAGAAACTCATCCGCCGTTTGTGGCGGGCATGCCGATGGTTGGCACGGGCGTAATCGACGGCGATTGGAAACTGGTGCGCTTAGAGGGTCCGCCATTGCCATGGGTAGAACCCTCGACCGCGCTATATCGCATCTTTGATGATCCGTTGGAAACCACCGACCTGTCTTTGCAGCATCCAGAAGTTGTGGCGCGTCTGGAACCCTACCTTCAGGCCTATGAGCAGGCATCTACCCGGGAATTCACCGTCAATCCACTGGCGTTTTTACAAGCCCAGCGCCAGGGAATGACCCCACCGGTCCACCTCCCACCTTGGGCTGAAGCCCTCCATATGGAAGCGGTGACGGTATCCGGCGATCTGATTTTCAATGAGCGCACGCGCGAGGGTGATGAGACTTCGGGGGTACTGCATTACAATCCCGAAAAATCCTTTGGCGGTTATGTCCTTCTTTCCCCCAAGGATGCCAGAGCTACTTATCTGATCGATATGCAGGGCCAGGTTGTCCACAGTTGGCCGCTCCCACAAGGCATGAATGTGTCTATCCTTGCCCGCCTTCTGGACAACGGCCACCTGATGCGCGGTATCAAGCCAACCAAAACGGCAATGGACAAAAACGGCCCGGGCACGATAATTCAAGAACTAGATTGGCAAGGCAATGTGGTATGGGAATACAAGAGTCCGGACCGTCAGACCCGACCGCGCGATGACTATTATCGCATGGCAAACGGCAATACCCTGTTTATGGCTTTCGAGGAAATCACCCGGGCGCAAGCGCTTGAATTGGGCGCAACTGAAGAGCGCATCGGAGACGATACGGAGACCCTGTGGCCCAACAAAGTAGTAGAAGTCAATCCGCAGGGTGAGATCGTTTGGGAATGGCGCTTTCAGGATCACTACAGCAGTGCGGCGCATGGCAACCTCAGCGACCCCGGCCGACTCGACATCAATGCCACTGAGACAAACGTGACCTCGGTTAACAGGGACATGGGGCACACCGGTGTGCTGGACTATGACGCTGCGAATGATCACATCATGGTGTCGGCGCGGATCGCCAGTGAGATCTTTATCATCGACCACAGCACCGCCAATTATGATGACCCTCAAGCCGGTATTGAACTGGCCCGCGGGCCAGCCGGTGACATTATTAGACGCTATGGTAACCCTGGAAACTATGGCGCCGGTGTGCCGCACGTGGGCAAGAACCCAGGAGATCGGCAGTTTTTTGCAGAGCACGGTCCAAACTGGATAGCGCCGGGCCTGCCCGGAGCCGGTAACCTCCTGGTTCACAACAACGGAGTGGGCCGCAGCGGCGCCATACCCGAGACGTGGCTAGAAACTCGACTATGGGTCCTGCGTCGCTTTGCGCTCAGCAATACAGATGACTACGCCACCATTGATGAAATTAATGCCGAGACAGGTAAGCTGGTGTGGCGCTTTCGCGCCTCTCAGCCGCAAGCCATATCCGGCTTCGTGGGCGGCAGCGCATATCGCTTGCCCAATGGCAATACCCATATCACATCGGGACAGCACGGACACCTGCTTGAGGTAACCGCGCAGGGCGACGTTGTCTGGGAATACATCTCACCAGCAACCTCGCTGGGTGCGCTATCACGTCCTCTAGCTTATCCCTTTCAAATGAACCAGACGTCCTATCGAATAGGGGTTGATCATCCGGCGTTGCGGGGTAGAGATCTCACGCCCCAAGGAACTATATTAGAATTGGAACCCGCCGCGAGTATTGGTGCGCAAATAGCTGCCTTCTTGCTGCGCCACCTCCAAAGCGGTGCGCTTGGGAGTTTATTGGCAGTGCTGGTGTTTGCGTGGCTATGGCGAGGTTGGCGTCGACGCCGCCGCCGGCGAACAATTGCGCGGTAAACATGCTTTCAACTGATTAGCAAAACATCCTGTATTTCAAACTTACGAGGGAAGTGTTACATGAAACTGGCAAGTTATATTAGAGACGGGCAATCCTCTTATGGCATCGTGACGGACGATGGCATTATTGATCTCGGAGAGCCACTGGGTGACCGATTTGCGGATTTAAAGGCGATGTTGGCTTCTGGTCTGTCGGAGGCTGCGGCATTTGCCGACAGTCATACGCCAGATACGCAACTGGAAGATGTTGAATTGCTACCGGTGATTCCTAACCCCAGCGTCATCTGGGCTGCCGGCATGAATACCCACAGCCATTATGTTGAAGCCAAAGACATCATGGGCCTAACTGAAATACCTAAAGTACCTATGTTTTTTCTGCGCGCCACGAATACGCTGGTGCCCTCTGGGCAAGCTTTGGAAAAGCCCCTAAAGGAACCCGCGTTTGACTATGAAGGCGAAATCGCACTCATCATTGGCAAACGCTGCCGCAATGTTAGTGTGGACGAGGCGGTGAATTACATTGCAGGCTTTGCACCGTTTAATGATGGCTCGGCGCGGATGTATCAAATCAGTAGCAATCAGGTAACGACAGGGAAAAACGCTTTTCGTAGTGGAGGCTTCGGCCCCTGGATGGCCACCGCAGACAGTGTTGATATTGATAGTCTGGAGTTGACGACCCGCGTCAATGGCCAACTGCGGCAGCAGATGAAAATAGATGATCTCATTTTTTCCTTTGCCGAGTTGATCTCGCATATCTCCGAGGTTAATTGGTTGGAACCGGGCGACGTGATTGTTACCGGATCTGCAGAGGGTGCCGGTGCACTGCGTAATCCGCAGGTTTTTCTAGCGCCCGGAGATAGTGTGGAGGTTGAAGTCTCAGGCATCGGTACGCTAATCAACTCTGTGGTTGAACAGGTCATCGATTGATTGGGACAATGCCGATTCTTCTTTTGAATTGAAAGGGATAGGGTAAAACATTGAATGCCTATGTAGCTCCCGTTAGGGCAATGATGTTCCTGCTGCGCTATGTCTTTCCTGTCGCGGACAACTGGCAGCAGCGCAGCGCGAACGCGCCCGATCTGGATATGGCTGAGGCGATACTGAGCGAGGCCGGCAAGCTCGCCGCCCAGCAATTACATCCCGCCAATGCCCCGGGTGACAGGGAAGGTTGCGCACTGAATGGCGATGGCGTGTCAGTCCCCGCCAGTTTTCAGCAACCCTGGCGTGCCCTGGTGGAAGGCGGCTGGGTAGGTCTGGCGGCTTCACCGGATTTTGGCGGGCAGGGCATGCCCAAAATGCTCGCATCCCTGGTGGAAGAGATGCAGTGGAGCGCCAATCCTGCGTTCAGACTATACGCCGCCGCCACAGCAGGAGTGGCATTGCTGCTGGAGGATCAGGCCTCAGATGCCCTTAAGCAAAATTCACCAGGTCCACCCAGCCGTCTTGGTCGCGCCAGTGGCCCATAACTCGCAGGCCCCAAACATCCTCGATGAGCGGCACATTGACCATACCCTGCACAGTATCAATCGTGCCTCCTTGATCGATGTCTTGGTAGCTGAGGTCGATTTTTCCAGTCAACATTGAAAGATCTGGCTGGTTAGTGAGCATCCTGACTGTTCCACCGAGGGAACCGGCTCCGTAGAGGGTGCCTTGCGGCCCCCGCAATACTTCCACCCGCTCAAGGTCAAACGGAACCACTTGAGGGGTAGACACCGCGTTCAGTGAAACGATCGGAAAGTCGTCGAGGTAGTAACCGATCAGGGCATCACCCACATCACCCGATACGCCGCGAATTTGAATTCGGGTGTTGGCCGGATCGCGAGACGTAAGAGACACTCCCGGTATCTGTTTAATAAATCCGTCAATGTCTACTGCACCGATACCCTCTAAATCTGCTCCCGTAAAGGCCGAAATCGCCATAGCTGTATCGGCAACGCTGGTTCCCTGCCCGCCCTTAAGGGCGGTGACAACAATCTCTTCAAGTTTCTGGGGCGGCGCTAAATCGGCGGCTTCCACCGCTTCTTCTCCGCGCACGATTTCCGATTCCAGATCAGAGTCAAGGGTTTCCTCGGCCCCGCACACTGCAGGTAGCGCAAGTAGTAGCGCTATAGCGAGGGTCGGTGATGTTATTTTTATAGTCATTAGCATGATCCGATAATATTGACGTTAAAAGTCATCTAGAAACGCATTTTTATACTTTTCGATGTGCTAGAATAATTCATTAATACTTGTGAGCTGTCAAGTATAATGTTGTCCTTGGCACTGAAAGTAGAACGCCGAGCCACGACCAGACTGTAACGAGGAGAGTTGATCGCCGTGGCGCTGCGATAGCGTTATCATTGCCCCAAAACGTTTAACATAAATTAGGCAGAAAACGACCCCATG
>PKDD01000014.1 GCA_002862465.1 Haliea sp. | reverse complement strand
CACAGTAACCACACTCCAGCATAAAAGGATCGGTCACCAGCAAAGGCCGCGCAAGACCTAACTCATTCAAACTGGTGACCAGTTGCCCGCTCACGCCAGCACCGACTCGAAGAATACGCGGCAAATTAATATTCGCAACCATAGGGCGTCAGTCTTTAATGGCGATCAGATGAATTTCAAATACCAGCGGTGTGTTAGGAGGAATAGTATCACCGGCACCCTGCTCACCATAGGCCAACTTTGGTGGGCAGGCGATACGCCACTTATCCCCTGTCGACATCATCTGCAGCGCCTCAGTCCAGGCAGAAATGACTTGGTGCACACCAAACTCGGCGGGCTCGCCTCGGTCGACGGAACTGTCAAAGATCGTCCCGTCGACTAATGTTCCATGGTAGTGCACGACAACCATGGATTGCGCATTAGGGCTGATGCCGGCCTCGTCGCCAGACTCCAGTACCTCATACTGTAGGCCGCTTGCGGTGGTGAAGACTTCCGCACGCGCACCATTGGCCACTAGGAACTGTTCAGCCAGCGCCTCGCGCTTCTTAGCTAGCTCGACAGCCTTGGCTTCCTGACGCTCGTGGATTATCTGATAGCTGGGGTTAATTTCGGCATCGGACAACGCTGCTTCCTGATGATGGTACCAATGCTGTATGCCTGCCAAAACAGCCTCTAATTCTAGCCCATCAAAACCATTGCGGCGCAGTTGCTCGCCAAATTGTAGGCCAAAGCCATAGCTCGCTTTTTGTTCGTCGCTATTTAATTGCACTTCGGGAAGTAATGACATGAACGTTTTCCGCCGTGTTACAAAGAGGCCGCACCTTACCATATTCAATTATGAGATGGTGTCATGGCCAGTCTCAATTTTGACAACGTTTAACGCTAACGACTCGATGGCCCAACCTCGGAATGCGACACCGAGCGCAATACGTAGTAGCTTTCAGTCATCTCAGCCTGCCACACGTCAAAGCTTCCACTATCAAGATCATCATAGGCCTGTCTGATGGAGTCATTGACCTGAGGATAGGCAACCTCGTCCCACGGACACTCATCGCGCGAGAAAAAACCACAATCCATAGATTCGACGCCTGGCGCACAAACATCCACGTCAACCGTTGCCCGAAACCCCATGTAGACCTGGTTGATAAAAGTGATACTCCCCGTCATATACAGCTTCAATTGATCGGGTGATACCGCAATGCCCGTCTCCTCATAGAGCTCTCTCGCGGCACCTTCCGCCAGTGTCTCACCTAACTCCAGAAAACCACCCGGTATGCCCCATTTACCGCGCTGCGGCTCTAACCCCCGTTGTGCCCACAACAGACGATCACCACTGGCAACAAAAGCGGTCACAATAATACGTGGGGAAAGATATTGTGGCCTCAGGCATCGCCAGCAATACCAATGATTACGCAACTCTGTCCCCACTGCACGTCGCATTAGTGGGCCACCGCATTCGGGACAGAAATTCATATCAGACAATGTCACACTCCTCCTCTGGCAACGATAGCACTTTGGCTTCGCGAAAGCATTGGCGCTATGCTTACGCATCAATCCTTGGATAACATTCTTATGAAAGACGCGCCATTGAATATACAACTCCTGCTGACCGGCAACGAAATCATGAGTGGCGATACGGTGGACTCTAATTCCGCACTTATCGCTCAACGTTTTGGCGAGGCAGGGCTCGGCGTCTATCGCAAAGTCACGGTCGGAGACGATGTCGCACTGCTGCGCGCAGAGCTCTCCGATATGGCGACCAAAGCCGATCTCATTATCGTCAACGGCGGATTAGGCCCTACAATTGATGACCTTACTGCTGAAATTTTAGCGGCAGTTGCCGGCGTGCCGCTGCAAGAGCATCCGCAGGCAGTCGCACATCTGCAACAGTGGTGTGCTAAACGCAATCTCCAGCTTGATGACGCCAACCTAAAGCAATCGATGCTGCCGCAAGGTGCCACGGTTGTTGATAATCCGATTGGCAGCGCCGTCGGGTTCGAGATGACAGTGGGCCGCTGCCGCATTATTTGCACCCCCGGTGTGCCCAACGAACTCGCAGCCATGCTGGGCCCAATTGCGGCAGAACTTGCCGCGCACGCGCCACAAGGCCTCGGACGCAGTATTGTGCGCCTGCAGACCTTTGGCCTCGGGGAATCTACCGCGCAACAAATTATTAGCGATGCCGTACCCAACTGGCCCTCGGAAGTAGAACTGGGCTTTCGCGCAGGTGCACCGCAGATGGAAATCAAACTCAGCATTGCCAACGCAGCGGACCGGGATGCACAGCGCCACTGTCGAGAGACACTGGAGGGCTTGTTTGGCGACCACATCATTGGCGAGGGCGATACGTTACTCGCATACCGGGTGTTGGAACTTCTGCGTGAGCGCGGCGCTAGCCTCACAACGGCCGAGTCTTGCACCGGCGGACTTATCGCCTCTATGCTCACCCGCATCCCAGGATCCTCACAGGGTTTTCATGCCGGCTTCGTGACCTACTCCAACGCAATCAAACAATCAGTACTAGGCGTGAACGCCCAAACTCTCGCTGACAACGGCGCTGTCAGTGAGGACGTCGTGCGCGAGATGGCCTTAGGTGCCCTGCAGCGCTCTGAGGCCGATTATGCAATCGCCGTGTCTGGAATAGCAGGCCCCGATGGCGGCACAGAAGAAAAGCCTGTAGGCACGGTATGGCTAGCATGGGGCGATCGGCACACCATTCGCACCCGCTCCCTGGTTTGGCCGGTAGACCGCGCGTTGTTCCAAACTATGCTGGCCGCCGCAGGCTTGGATATGATGCGCCGCTTCTTACTGGGAATAGACGCAGAACCACGCTATTTTGCGCAGCGTCAGGCCCGCTAAAGCAGCCTGTTTTACTAGGGCTGCAACTGCTCGATCTGCCATGTGCCCTCGTCACCCTTGCGGTAGACAAAGCGGTCGTGCAAGCGATGTTCGCCGCCCTGCCAGAACTCTATACGATGAGGCACAACTCGGTAGCCACCCCAGAATGCCGGCGCAGGAATTTCGCCATCAGCGAATTCAAGACGAATATCCTCCGCCTGTCTCTCCAGCATCGCTCGGTCGGTAATGGGCCTGCTCTGATGTGAGGCCCATGCCGCTATCTGGCTCTCTCGGGGACGTGTCATAAAATAATCGGCAGACTCAGCAGCACTCATTTTCTGTGCGGTGCCGCCAATGATTATCTGTCTTTCCAGTGCATTCCACGGAAACAACAGCGACACCCTTGGCTCGCTTGCGATAGCATGCGCCTTGTCACTCATGTGATTGGTGTAGAACGCAAAACCGTCTTCGGACAATCCCTTCAACAACACAATGCGCTGTCGCGGTTCACCGTCCTGATCCACCGTCGCTAGCACCATACCCGTGGGATCCATCAGATCAGCCCGCACTGCCTGCTCCAGCCATGTTTCAACCTGCCGGATGGGACTTGCGTTAAGCATTTCTCGCGTTAGACCGCCGGCAGTATATTCACGTCGAAAGGTGTCGTATTTCACACTCAAATCCTGTTCCATCAACCCTCCCTTATAGTAGCCGCAGGGACCACCATAGGCAAAGCTCGCGCAGCGCAAAGCACGTCAATTATTCGTGGGACTGAGCGCCATCCAGTATGAGCAATTCTGACGGCATTGCTCTAGTCGCGAGTACTGGGATACACCGGCGCCCGCTTTGACATTGCAGGAATCTGTGGGAAAGGGAAAAACGCCTGCCAGTCCTCTCCACACGCTTCATCTAGACCGCAACCAAAGGCAGCAACATAGCAACGTTCCATAGCCTCAACCAGCATATCGGGCGTAGCAACGCCGAGCAGCACGGCAGCTTCCATCATGCCCTCGACGCGTAAGCGCTGAGACGGGGCCACATCATCTCCTGCCGCCAATGCAGCGAACATAGTGCCCCAACGTTGTTCGATTTCGGTTTGCAATGCATCCACCGCTTGACTCTCCCAATCCGACAGCATAACGCGGGCCGTCACAAGGCCCCTCAGGCCATGAGTATGCGTGGCAATGCAAAACAGTTAAAGTCTGTACTTGTTAAAAAAACTCGGAGTCCTACCAGTGAATCGCCCGCCTCAATCTCGACTAATTCTGACCCTGCTCAGTCTAGCCATTGCGTCCTGTGCCAGCCACGAACAACGCGACGCAGTGGCAGCGGTCAGCAATGCAGCAACGCAGGTAGGTAATGCCGATACTGTCGAGCTTATCCCCATTATCGACTATAAAGAGCGTTTTCTGCCGGTTATTGCGCGCAATGGCATGGTGGTGGGGCCCGAGCAACTAGCTGCAGAAGTGGGGGCACAAATATTGCGCAGCGGAGGCAACGCGATCGACGCCGCGGTCGCCACCGGTTTCGCTTTAGCGGTAACGTATCCCCGCGCTGGAAACCTAGCGGGGGGCGGGTTTATGCTGATCCATCTTGCTGATGATGATCGAGAAACCTTAATCGACTACCGAGAGACTGCGCCTGCCGCTGCCAGCCGCGATATGTTCTTGGACGATGACGGCAACCTCGACAAACAACGGGAGTACTTCAGTCTGCAGTCGGCGGGAGTACCGGGCACGGTCGCTGGTATGCTTTATGCGCTGGAAAAATACGGAACCCTCACTCGGCAGCAGGTGCTCGCGCCCGCGATAGCGTTGGCAAGGAACGGTATACCTGTCTCTTACAGCCTATTTTTTGAGATTAGCGCCAGCGCACGAAATTTACATAAGAACCCGGCCGCGAAGCGTCAGTTCTTTCAGCCGGACGGAGCCGCTTACGCGGTTGGCGAAATCTGGCGCCAACCCGATCTAGCTTGGACACTGAGCGAGATCAGCAACAAGGGTGTCGACGGTTTTTACGATGGCGACGTGGCACAGCTTATCACCACAGAAATGGCATCCGGAGGCGGCCTGATAACGGCCCAAGACCTCGCCGACTACCGCGTGGTTGAGCGGCAACCCGTGCGTGGCACGTATAAAGACTTTGAAATCGTATCCACGCCGCCACCGTCCTCTGGCGGCGTGCACATTGTGCAGATGCTCAACATACTCGAAGGCTATGACCTGCAGGCTATGGGTCACAACTCTGCGGCCTATCTGCACCACCTGACAGAAAGCATGAAACTCGCCTATGCAGATCGCAGCGTATATCTGGCGGACCCGGACTTCGTTAACGTGCCGGTCACTGAACTCATCGACAAGGACTATGCCGAGCAGCAGCGGAGCCGTATCGATAGCGGCCTAGCGACCCCGTCAGAAGACATAGCGCCGGGCAAATTATTGGGCGGCGAAAGTACCGAGACGACCCACTACAGCGTCGCCGACCGCTTTGGCAACGTCGTTAGCAACACGTACACGCTTAATTTCAGCTTTGGCTCCGGCATCGTTGTACCCGGCACCGGCATGCTACTGAATAACGAAATGGCAGATTTCGCCAGCAGTCCGGGCAGCGCGAACGCCTATGGTTTGGTTCAGGGTGAGGCCAATAAAATTGAGCCCGGCAAACGACCGCTTTCCTCCATGAGCCCAACGATTGTCTTTCGCGCTGGCGAACCGTGGCTGGCAACCGGCAGCCCGGGGGGCAGCGTCATCATCAGCACCGTGTTACAAACGACGCTTAATGCAATGGTGTTTGACATGAACATCGCCACCGCTGCGGCTGAGCCAAGAATACATCACCAATGGATGCCTGACGAACTCAAGATGGAAGAAGGCTTTTCATTAGACACGATAAGGCTGCTGCAGGCCATGGGACAAAACGTAGATCTTGCGAGCCGCACCACGGGCCGCACGAATTCCATTATGCTGGACGAGGGATGGCTATTTGGGGCTTCGGACACGCGCCGTCCAGGCGGCTGGGTGGCTGGCTACTAAAGGGGGCGCTTGAACGTTTTAACGCTGTTGCAGTCGAAGCTTGGCCGTTTGACGACTGAGTGCCACTAACTGGCCGGCACTGTCCCAGTATTCTCCATCCTCTTCAATTATGCCGTGTGTCATGTAACGTGATTTTAAGCGAACCTGTAAAGGCCCGGGTGCAGGGTGGGCGCGCACTTGCACTGTCAGCTCAATAGTAGGCACCCAACCTACGAGGCCAAATACCGTAAAGATCGGCGGTGGGAAGGCATCGGCAAACATCAGCAAAGCGATAACATCGGGATCACTACCATCACGGTGACTCACCCAGCCGCAAAATTCACCACTGCCATTGGTCTTACGTTCGCTGAACACTTCATGACCAGATACCATGCGGATCTCTGCGCGCTCCCTAAATTCAACACCTTTTTTATCCTTCGCTGGCTCACATTCATCCCAGGCAGGGAAATGCGGCCTATCGCCAGATGACCACGTTTCACCGGTAAGCCTGTGTAAATCAGTATAAGCAGCCGTCACCTTGACCTTCAGCTGCCCTTGCTGATACATCTTAACTTCGGCAAAACTGGTACTGCGCCCGCCGCCAAGCATGTCCACGCGACACTCAATCGGACCCAGTACAGTGGGTGCTAAATAAAAGGCACTGACGGTCAGCGGGTCCTTATGCGGCAACACGGCACGCAATGCGCGCCCAGCCAATGAGAGAACATAACCACCGTTGGGAACGGCGCCAATACGCCAGCCCTCGTGTAACTCTCCCAGAAAGAGGTTGCCCTCTACCTGTTCAACAGCAGTTTCCCGCTCAAACTGACCCATAAACTTCCCTGCAATAGTAACGCGGTACCAGCGCGATAATGGAACAGTATTTTGTCCATCTACCGCGGTAATGTATAGTCTTGTTAGACTTTGATCTTTACAGTTCGCCAAATTACACGCGCCATGCAGGAGACGGGAGATGAGCAGAACATCCATTTCTACCCATCTACTGTTTATCTTATTGGCCGTATTAGCGCTGCGCAGCCTGCCCCTGTGGGCTGAAGAAACGTCAACCTATGAACCCGCACCGAATGCCAGGTCGCAGGAAGAACAGGCCTATGTCAGCGCTATCGCAGCTATCGAATCTGATGGCGGCGCCTATGCCACACAATTATCGGAGCCCCTGCTCGGTCTTGCTCTGGAACTACAATCTCAAGGGCGGCACAAGCAAGCGATTGCGGTATTTAGGCGCGGTATACATCTGACCCGTGTGAACGAAGGGCTTTACTGCGCGCAGCAGATTCCGTTATTGCAGGGCGAAATTGCCAGCAATCTCGCAATACAGGACTACGCCATGGCAGACGAGCGCCAAAACTACCTGTACCGAGTACAAACCCGCAGTATGGAGGCTGGCGATGCATTAACGGCCGCCCTAATGCAGCAGGCCCAGTGGCAGTACACTGCTTATCAATTGGGACTGGGCGCGCATGGATATCTGCGCCTAGTCAACATGACGGAGCTCTATACGCAGGCACTGCGAAATGTGGCGGCAGAGGACGAGGGGGAGACCTCGATTAAACTTTTAGCACCCTTGCAGGGCCTGCTATCTGCACAATATCTCATCGCAGGCTATGCTTGGCAGGAATCAGATCGGGCATTCAACGAAGACGAGCGTCCCCCTAAGGCCCTGCTGCAATTTAACACCTACCGCGCCCAAAGTTATCGTCAGGGCATTAATATTATTGAAGCTATTGCCCGTATCCAACCAAATGTCGCCCAAACCCAGACAATGCTGGGAGACTGGAGTCTATGGAATGGGAGAACAAAGGACGCGTGGCACGCTTATCGAAGGGCCGAGACGGAACTTGCAGGGAAAGATAATGCCCAAGTTCACCGGCAGAAAACGTTTGCTCAACCGGTAGCGCTGCCTGACATTGTCGGCCTTGCGCCGCTGCCGCCCTCGATAGACCCAGAAGAGGCTGATGTCTTGATAGAATTCACCGTCGACAAAAAGGGCAGGGTTCAGGATTTACAGCGTTTAGGTGATAACGACGAGTATTCTAAGCAAGCCAAGCAGCTGATGAAGCAGGTTCGTAAGACCATTTTTCGGCCGCGTTTCGTCGACGGACAACCACTAGAGACAGAGAAAATTGTCAAGGCATTCAATGTTCAATAATCCAACATCCGTGAAACTTTACCGCATCGGCACTGCCGCCTGTCTCTGCCTTTTCCTATCCGGCTGTCCTACTGCGAGCAATCCAACACAGCCGCAAACACCGCCGCAGACATCCGCACCCAGCCCACCGCCTCAGACCAGCAGTTCGAGCAGTTCTGCCGGAAATACCAGCAGCCCTCGCCAGCCCTCCCAACCTTCGTCCGCGGCTCAGAGCGAGGGTAGCAAGCAATCCGGTGAGACCCAAAGCCAGAGCACTGTCGCCAGCGGCGACACCATAGAACCACCGGAAGACGATGCTCGCACGTCCGGTGGCAGTAACGACCCAAGCGCGCAAAGTGCCTCAGAAGGAAATAGCGATGACGGTGATAGCCTGGAACCCGGATTTGGAGACGGCATCGCCAGCGGTAATAACCTGCCAGACCTGCGCGATGAGCCCGCCCGACCAGCAGCACAGGGGACCGCTAGCGAATCCGATGGCACGGCAGACGATATGGGTGGCTTTGAAACAGCTGGTCAGCCTAACGGCGAGACAGCGAACGGCGGGAGCTCAAAAAATTATGACGACAGCAGCCATTATAGTTTACCCGCGGGCATGCCTAGAGGCAGCGGCGGCTATGGCTCACCAACGGGGATGCCTGCAGGCGGCGACGGACCACTGACCCCCGCCGAGCAGATAGCGATACTCGACGCGCAATTGGAACAGGGCGCGGGAGAATTCGATACCATGATCATGGAAACTCAGGCGCGGCAGCGGGCAGCTGCCCGCGCCCAGGCTGCCACGCGACAGCCCAAACCAATAGCGAGTGCTGGCAGCAGTGGGCGAGGCAACAGCCCCTATGAAGACGACGGCGAGGACTCTGGAGGCTACAGCACGGGCGGCGGCATGGGCGGTGCATCAGCTGAAGGCAACGTAGCGCAAAACACGGCGAAATACCCCGCTCCAGCCGATATCCCCAGCGGCAACAACGATGATGTGGTGGCTCGGCAGCTGCGTGAAGCTGCGATGCGTGAACCTGACCCTGCCGTTAGGGAGAGACTGTGGGATGAATATCGCAACTACACAGGCATAAAAAAATGAGTGTCTTGCGCCCGTTAGCGCCGATAGCTATCTACTTGTTGTTAAGCGGCTGCGTGAGTCAAACAATCAAAAGCACGTCAGTACCGAATATTGAAACACCGGCTTCAGTCGTTCCAGAAGCATTGCTACTCGATGTATCAGTGGTGGTATTTAATCCCGGCCTCGACAATTTTGACGAAGATGAGCAGGTTTACCCAGAAGTGCGTAATGCAGAAGCTCGATTTATGCCGATGGTATTGTCCGAGTCAATACAGAACAGCCGTGCCTGGGGCGCCGTGCGGGTAGTGCCTGATGACACCCAGATCACCGACCTGATTGTGCGCGGCGAAATCCTGCATTCTGACGGCGAAGAATTACAGCTGGATATCACCGCTACTGATGCTATAGGCGATGTCTGGCTGGACAAAACGTATACCGGCAAAGCCAGCCGCTATGCCTATCAACCCGCGACACGCAACCCTTATGATCCGTTTCAGGCGGTTTACAACACTATTGCCAACGATCTGCTGGAGCAGCTTGAAGAACTGACGCCCAAAGATCGCAGCGATGTGCGAATAGTGACTGAACTGCGGTTTGCGCGTGATTTCTCGCCGGATGCCTTTGCCGGCTACTTGGTAAAGGCACGCAACGGTGAATACGAAATCAAACGTTTACCTGCCGAGAATGATCCCATGCTGAAGCGTGTGCGCGACATACGCGACAGGGATCGACTGTATGTGGATACGCTGCAGGTTTACTATCGCAATTTTGACGCCCAGATGTTGGAGCCTTATCAAGAATGGCGCAGAGCGAGCTTTGAAGAATCCATAGCACTGCAAGAGCTGCGGGCGGAAAGTACGCGCCAAATGATTATAGGTGGTATTGCCGTTTTAGCCGGTATCGCGGCCGCCAGCTCGGGCGATAGTGCAGCAGCCAGAACCGCGGGACAGGTCGCGGTCTTGGGCGGAGGCTACCTAGTCAAGAGTGGCCTAGATAAGCGCAACGAAGCGCAGCTTCACGTGCAGGCACTGGAAGAGTTGGGCATGTCACTGGAGGCAGAAATAACCCCGCAAATCATTGAACTAGACGATCAAACCGTCATGCTAACGGGCAATATTGAAGAACAATACACCCAGTGGCGCTTATTCCTAGGTGATATTTATCGCGCTGAAATCGGCGAACTAGAATTACCCGAGGAATCGGCGGACACTGCTGATACACTCTGATACATTTCATTGCTCCACAAGGCTGCGACCATAGTATGTCCTCCCACGACGACCCAGTAAAACCTACCCCGTTTGACATGCCCGCGTCGGTTCCCTCTTCGACATCACCCAAGCAAAATGCAGAGGTGGCCGTTCAACAGGGCACGCCTGTCTGGGTGCTGCCAGCCTTAGGTGGTCTGGTATTGTTGGCCTTGTTAGTATTTTTTTGGCTGCCCAAAAATCTAGAACCCGTAAACAGTGCACCCGCTCCGGCTGCGGCCGAAACAGCAGTAACAGGGACAGCAGCATCAGGGCAGCCCGGCATAGTCGCGGGAAAACTCTCCCCCACCGTTGCCGACGCCTCGCCCTGGTCTGATGCGCAAGTGGCCCGATTGCGCAAAGAGGCTCAAGAAGTGCTAGCGCAATTACTAGAACTACAAGACACACTGCAGATGCACGGTGTAGAGAAGTGGGCACCCGCAGCCTTTGCCGACGTGGCGACCCTCGCCGTAGAGGGTGATGCGCTTTACAAAACCCGGCAATATGCTCAGGCCACTGCAAGCTATCAGCAGGCACTTACAGACTTGCAAGCACTGCACAAAGCGATGCCGGACGAGCTAAAGCAGCGGCTCGAGGCTGCCCAGCAGGCGATAGAACAAGGCGATGTAATCACCGCACTTGACGCGCTAGCAATGGCGTCTGTCATAGAGCCCAACAACAGCACCTTGGTCTCACTGCAGGAGCGTGCCGAGCTGCTGCCGCAGCTGCTACCTTTACTGGAGCAGTCTGCGACAGCAGAAACAGATGGAGACCTCTCGCAGGCGCAGCGACTGCTTGAGCAGGCAACAGCACTCGATCCGCTGCACCAGCGCGCGCGGAGTGAGCTGCAGCGGATCACGGCGAAGGCACGCATGCGGGACTTTAATAGCGCTATGAGTGAGGGCTATGCCGCTTTAAATGAGGGCCGCTTTGACGCGGCCCGCACAGCATTTCTCAAAGCCGCAACGTTACAGCAGGACTCGACCGAAGCAGCCAGTGCCCTGCAAGAAGTCGCATCGGCAAAAAGCGCGCAGCGCCTTGGCACACTAAGACGGCAAGGGCAAAAAGATGAGCAACAAGAGCAATGGCAACAGGCCGTTGATGCGTATGAACAAGCGCAGAAAGTGGACAGCGGCATCCTGTTCGCCAGCGAGGGGCTCAAACGCAGTCGGGCGCGGGCACAACTCGACCAGCAGTTTGATAAAGCGATTAACACACCACAGAGACTATCAGATACTGCGGTTGCTGACGCCACCGCAGAATTATTGCAGCAGGCTAAACAGATTACCCCGCGCGGTCCATTATTAGCGCAACAAATTAACCAACTGGAAACTCTGCTGGACCAAGCCAACGCCAACATTGCTATAACCTTGCGCTCGGATGAAGAAACCGAGGTGATGATCTACAAGGTTGCTAGGCTGGGACGCTTTGCACAGCGTGAACTGATACTGCGACCGGGCACCTATACCGCCACCGGAACCCGAAATGGTTATCGCGATGTGCGCCAGAGCTTCAGCATTACGCATGACAGAAACCCTACTCCCGTAACCATCATCTGCACAGACCCCATCTAAAATGGCGCAACCCATGTCAACCAAGCCCGTCATTATATCTCCCAGCGGCTTTACTCCGCTGGATCAGGCCACGCCGAAAGCGCCAGTTCCGCGTAAGACCGGCCGAGTGCTACTATTTTTTTGTCTCGGGGTGTTTGTATTAGTCATGCTATTCCTGCTCAGTGCCCGCTCACTGATGATAGAGATAGAGGCGCAGGCGCCAGCGCAAGTCTCTGTCTCGGGATTCGCCTTACCGTTCGGTAAACGCTATTTACTACGGCCCGGCAATTACGATATTCACGTAACAGCAGAGGGCTATTACCCGCTTGCCACCAACGTCGCGGTGGATCACCGCGACAGCCAATCTATCGAATTGCAGTTGCAGGCTCTGCCGGGCTTATTGTCATTAGTCAGCGAACCCGCAGGCGCCACCGTCATCGTCGACGGTGAAGCCGTTGGCAGAACGCCGCTGAACGACCTTCCAATGACAGAGGGCGAGCACCAACTGCGACTCGAGGAGGCCCGACATCTGCCGGTGGAGCAAGCCCTCCAGATCATCGGGCGCTCCGTCCGTCAGCAATTGGAGTTGCAACTGGCCCCGGCATGGGCAGAAGTCACCGTGAATAGCAGACCCGCGGGCGCAACTATTCTGCTGGACGGCGAGG
Organism: Haliea sp.; assembly: GCA_002862465.1. GTDB lineage: Bacteria > Pseudomonadota > Gammaproteobacteria > Pseudomonadales > Halieaceae > Marimicrobium. Next base: position 8,694 of record PKDD01000014.1, on the reverse strand, counting down.
TGGCAGGACAAACACCGGCCACGCTAGAAGTACTCCAAGGGGAGCATCAGCTGCTCTTGAGGTTGCAGGCTTACAGCGAGTGGCAAAAAACGCTACGGATTAATGCCAGTGAAAACATTGACCTAGGCGAGGTGTTACTGCAGCCGGCGGCAGGAGAGCTAACGTTGAGCAGTGTCCCCAGCAGCGCCAATGTCACCTTGGATGGCGAATTTCAAGGTCAAACCCCGCTCACATTGATCCTAGCTCCAAATCAGCCTCACCGCCTCTCTGTGTTCAAGCCCGGCTACAAGCGCTACGACAGCTCAGTGCAACTGCCGGCCGCGGACACCGCCACACAGACTGTGACACTGCAAGCGGAAATGGGTGAGGTGCGCTTCAGCGTCAGTCCGACCAACGCGACGTTGCGCATCAATGGCAAACGCTCTCGCAACAGCAATCAGACGATATCGCTGCCAGCGGTGGAACACGCCGTAGAGATCAGCTTAGACGGTTACGCCACCGTCCGACGCAGCGTCACGCCGCGTCCCGGACTGATGCAATTGGTAGACGTACAACTGCAGACACAGCAGGCGGCAAAGCTGGCCCGCATCAAACCAGAAATCACCACCGCATTAGGGCAGACGTTGCTTTTATTTAAACCTGGCGAATCTGCAATGGGGGACTTCACAATGGGCGCCTCCCGTCGCCAGCCCGGGCGTCGGGCCAACGAAGTACTGCATCCAGTCGCATTAAGACGCATGTTTTATCTTCAAACAACGGAAGTCACGAACGCTCAATTCCGTCAATTCCAGCCCAGTCATAATTCAGGACAAGTGGAAGGCAATAGCCTCAACCAGAGACACCAACCCGCTGTACAGGTAAGCTGGCAGCAGGCAGCCACCTTTTGCAACTGGCTCAGCGCGAAAGAAGGGTTGCCCGCGTTTTATCAGGAACAGAATGGTATTGTCACAGGCTATAATCCCAGTGCTATCGGTTATCGACTGCCATCGGAAGCCGAATGGGCTTGGGCCGCTCGCGCCAACGGTCAAACCCTACTGCAGTTTCCATGGGGTGACACTTTTCCGCCTAAGCAGGTTGTGGGAAACTATGCGGATTCCGGTTCGGCCTATGTTACTGGATCAACACTAACCGGTTATACGGATGGCTACGTTGTCAGCGCACCAGTGGCCTCTTTCAAGCCGAATCAGCACGGTCTCTTCGATTTGGGCAGCAACACCTCGGAGTGGGTGCACGACGTCTACGGTATACCCTCTGCTAACGGCGCAACGCAAAGAGACCCATTGGGCAAGCAGACGGGTGACAATTACGTCATCCGCGGTGCTAGTTGGGACCAGTCTAAATTGCGGGAGCTACGCCTCACATACCGAGATTATGGGCAAGCGGGCCGGGATGACGTAGGATTTCGCTTGGCACGCTATGCGGAGTAGTCGATGATCAAGCCCTTACTGATGGCCCCCCTTTTACTCGCTCTGGCTCTGGGGAGAATGCCTGTGGCTGCCCAATCTTCTGCGGCTGAGACACAGCAGGCCTCACCGGAACCCACGAGTGCAGGTGGCAATACAAACGACACGGCAGAACAAGCAGTGGCACCCGAAGGAACGGCACAAACAAAGACACCCCCAACCACACGCAATGACTCACCCTTTGATTATCGTTCCTCAGAAAAAATTTCCGAGGACGTACCCGTCTCCTTTCCGGTAGATATATAGGACACCCCCAATGAAACAAAAAATGTCATCCGAATTTATCTATCAGTTATTCGCATTGCTGATCGCTATTATCGTTGTGCATGCGCTGTATGTCGGCGTGATACGACCCAGCGCAAAAGCCCATTTGGAACTTGAAGCGGCGCAGCAAGCGGCTGGCGAAGACGTGGTCAGCACACGCAGCCTAGCTGTGGTGATCGGCAATTATGAACAAGAGTCCTGCTTCATTCTGCTGATCTGGGCATTGGCTATTATGGGTTATAAGGCTCGTCTAGGGATGGCAGAGCGCACAATGCTCAACCGACATCTACTGGATATTCCAGAAGGTACTACAGTGCTGCCGGAAGACGCTCGCGAGTACAGCCGCGCCATAGAGGCACTGCCTATTGCTGAACAGGAGTACCTGCTGCCGCGCACCTTACTCTCAGCGCTGCAACGATTCGCCACCACGGGCAGTATTCAGGCCGTCTCGGATACAATAAAAGAAAATTGTGAGATTGAATCCGACAGGCTGGATTCCGAAATGTCTATGGTGCGCTACATCGCATGGGCAATACCCTCGATCGGATTTATCGGCACCGTGCGCGGAATCGGCGATGCACTGGGACAGGCCTACAAGGCAGTGGCAGGCGATATTTCCGGCGTTACTGCGAGTCTAGGAGTGGCGTTCAACAGTACCTTCGTTGCATTAGTGCTGAGCATTATCATCATGTTCTGCCTACACCAGTTGCAACTGTCGCAGGAGCGCTTGGTACTCGACAGCCAACGCTATGCTGACAAACGCCTGTTGCGCTTCCTGGTCGCACGCTGATGAGCATCGGTGTACTGGATCTCAATGACTGCAATGTACAGCTGTGGCATGAAGACACCGCAGTGCAAAGCCCTGGCTATGTAATGTTCCAAGACAAAGAGTACCTGTTTGGCTCTCAGGCGCGTGCCGCAGCAAGATTAAAGCCGAGGGAAATTAACACCCGATATTGGTGGCAACTGAGCACCGAGGACTTGCACCCTAAGCTTGGCCTCGCGCGGCACAATGGGGACCTTGCTCATGCGCATCTGCAGCAATTGTATCAAGAAGCGATGTGTCCCACTGAAGTATTGTTGGCCGTGTCGGGAGGCATGCAACATGAGCAATTAGGCCTTCTACTCGGAATTGTACAGCAGTGCCCCTTCGAGGCCGTGGGGTTGGTCAATCGCAGCGTAGCCCTTGGAAGCCTCTATGGGCGTGGTGAACGCCTTTTTCACCTAGAGATCCAACTGCATCAGGCCTTAATCTCAGAGTTAGCACAACATGAGCAGCACATCGAACTGCAGCGCACCACGCCTCTACCGGGTTGCGGCTTATTGCAACTACAGGAGCGGTTAGTGGAACTCATCGCCGCCGCTTTCGTGCGCCAGACGCGTTTCGACCCTCGCCACAAAGCAGACAGCGAACAACAGTTGTATGATGCCCTGCCAGCTGCTTTACATGCGCTGCAGAATAGCGCTGAAACTAACCTTGAGGTCAATGGTTATCGGGCGCGTATCAGTGCGCAAGAATTGCAAACGGCAGGTAAACAGCTGTTCGATAGTACTCGCGAAACTGTGGGCACTCTACGCACTGAAGATCATGTCATTACCGACCCATTGGCTGCATTAATGCCCGGGCTGACCACCCTATTTGAGCGGATAGACGTGCTACAGGCAGACGACGTCCGTCGCGCGCTGCACTTGCATCAGTCGCAATTGGTTCAGCATGAACAGGCCCTTAATTTTGTGACTACACTACCCTGCTTAAATCACAATGCGAACGTATCTGACCTAACAAGCGGGGCAACACCACCGCACCTCTTCACTCAGGCAGACGTGTCAGCAAGGCAACCCACGCACGTCCTTTACCAGCACAAGGCACGACCATTAATTGAAGCAGGAACGCGACTGGAAGCAGGATGGACTGTCTATCTGAGCGACGCAGGCTGGCAACTGCGTGACCACAACACACCAGCAACAGTTAATGGCACCATGTACCGTTCTGGCCAAATTTTAGCCTGTGGCGACGTAATTAATATCAGCCCGAATGGTAACGATGTCGCGCTATTAATTGAGGTGGTGACCTAGCTGGCATGGCCAAAAAAAAGCGAGAATTTACTACCTTTAACCTCAGTTTTCTGGACATTATGTCCTGTGGCTTTGGCGCGGTAATTCTTGTCTTCCTCATTATGAATCACGGTATTGTAGAGCAGAAAACAGAACTAAATGAAGATCTACTGTCAGAGGTCAACTTACTCAACGAGGATGTCACTGAGGGCACCGAGGGGTTAGTAAGACTGCGTAATACATTGTCGGATATAGACCTGAAAAATGCAGATGCACAAGGCCTGGCGACCCGGATAGCAGAGGAAAAGGACAACTATGAGGCTCAAATAGAAGCTCGCAAACGCGATGGCTATACTGATAGTAGCGATATTGAAAGTCTGAAGGCCGAGTTGTTGTCGCTTGACGCGGAAGTAGAAGAATTGCGGCAGGCAAGCCAAGACAGCGGTGGCATTAATGCCCGCAGCTACATCGGACAGGGGGACCGTCAGTATCTGACAGGCTTAAACCTTGGTGGACGTCATATAGCGATACTGCTGGACGTATCCGCCAGCATGCTGGCGGAGAAGGTTGTGCAGATAATCCGTCTGCGAAATATGAGTGAGTCAATTCAACGTGAAGCCAATAAGTGGACGCAAGGGCTTAATACAGTGAATTGGCTGACAGCACAGTTGCCAATCGCCAGTCAATACCAAGTCATCACCTTTAATACTATAGCAAAGCCCGCGTTACCTAACACCGATGGAAAATGGCTGGAGGTGGCGAACCAGTCACAGCTTATAACATTGTCATCTGTACTAAATAAAATAACGCCCAGTGGCGGAACCAGTCTTGAAAATGCATTTCGTGCGCTGCAAAAACTGTCGCCACCCCCGGATAATATTTTTCTAATTACTGATGGCCTTCCCACGCAAGGGACGACGCCACCGCGCAGCAGCAAGGTCAGCAGTCAAGCTCGTCAGCAACTGTATTCTCAGGCGATCAGGCAGCTACCCGCCAACGTGCCAACTAATATCATACTGCTCCCGATGGAGGGTGACCCCATGGCAGTATCAGAGCTGTGGCAACTCGCACAGTCCACCCGGGGCTCACTAATAAGCCCCTCACGGGACTGGCCCTAATGGCACGGCGCAAGGGAAGAGGAAGGGCTCCGGAAGAGTTCTCACTGTCGTTTCTGGACGTCATATGTTGTGGCTTCGGCGCCATCATTCTACTCCTGATGATCACCAAAACTGCAGAACCCCAGATTATAGAAACATCCACCACCAATTTAGAAGGTACCGTAGTTGAGTTGCAGCAGCAGGTGTTTGATATCCGTGGAGAAACAAAAATTCTCAATCGGGATTTGAACGCTAAACAGGAACAGTTGTCTGAGTACGAACAACGTATCGCAATCCTCCGTGGACAGATGGCGAACGTGAAGTCCCGCTACGACAACCTTGAGGTTGAGACCACTAGCAATTCTGCTATTTCGGGACAGCTGGCGGTCGCAAAGCAGGCATTAACTGAAGAGATGGAGCGACTTTTGGGTAAGCAGTATCAGTCAAAAAATCAGCTTATCGGTGGCATTCCCGTCGACAGCGAGTACATTATTTTCGTTATTGATACCTCTGGATCTATGTATTCCTATGCGTGGGACCGTGTACTGAAAGAGGTACAAGCAACGCTAAGCATCTATCCTAAAGTCAAAGGCATACAAGTAATGAACGACATGGGGAAATACATGTTCCCTAGCTATCGCGGAAGATGGATACCCGACACCCCCGGGAGGCGCGAAGTCATCATAAAAAACCTGCGAAGCTGGAATGTTTTTAGCAATTCTAGCCCGGTGGAAGGCATCGAGACAGCCATTCGCACATTTGCAGCGCCGGACAAAAAAATTAGTATTTACGTGTTCGGAGATGAGTTTACAGGGAACTCCATTTCCCAAGTAATTGATACGGTAGACAGGATCAATCGAGTTAATGCAAATGGCGATCGGCTAGTGCGCATTCATGCCGTAGGATTTCCGGTGCAGTTCATTCGTGCTCCTCATCTACAGACGACGGGCATTCGCTTTGCCACATTAATGCGTGAACTCACCCATCGGAACGGCGGCACGTTCGTCGCACTCAATGACTTCCGTTAAGTGTAAACGCAGGCGCACACTGTTTATAACAGCACTGTTTTGCACATTGGTTGGCTGCGGACCTACCAAGGTTGTAGTTCAAGGCCACTTCCCGGCACCCTTGATCGAACCCCTGCCACTCACTTTGGGTGTGTGGTTTAGTGAAGACTTCACCGGTCACGAGTTCTTTGATGGCGCGAAAGCTAGCGAAGAATCAAACTGGGTCGTCAACACGGGTGCAGCCCAAGTGCAAATGTGGGACCGTCTTCTTGCCAGCATGTTTGAGCAGGTCACCGTTCTCAAAAGTCCACCTGAGGCCGGACGATCAAGCCCGATTGTAGATGCGGTTCTGATTCCCCATGTCGAGGAACTGCAATATGCGATACCTGCGCATACGCAAATTAAAGTGTATGAAATCTGGATGCGCTATCGTTTTGAGTTAGTCACGATAGACGGACAGCCGATTGCGGAGTGGACCATGAGCAGTTACGGGAAAACGCCTACCGCCTTTTTACAAAGCGATCAGGAAGCCGTAAACCTTGCCGCGGTGATGGCGCTGCGCGATGCCGGGGCAAATTTTATCAGCCGGTTCAGCCAGACCCCCGCCGTACGGGAATGGCTGCAGAATAAGGGCGCGCTGACGGAGGCAATTGCACAATGAAAAAATATCGTCTGCGCACGTTTACCGTCTGCGCTTGCGTTTCACTAATCTCTGCTTGCGTCACATCAACTGTGGATGAAATGACATTTAATGAGCCAACCGAAGGTATTGGCGATTCCAGTGTTGTGATTCTGGGGCGGCGCCATAGCAGTGACTATGAAACCGAGCCTGACTTTGTCGCCTGCGTAGGTGACCATATTACCTCGTACGACAATTCAATCAGAGTTATTGACGAACTAGAATTTCTCAATGCGCTGTATCCATGGTTTGAGCCGCGCACTGCGCCTCTGTATCCAGACAATATCGAGCAGTTACTGCAGCAAAAGCCGGTGGCTGATAAAATGCTGGCCCTGAAGCTCGAGTATCTGATTTGGTTGGACGGCTCAACAGTCCGCACTGAAGGTGCCGGCTCAATGGCCTGTTCGTTCAATGGCTGTTTTGGCTTTGGGACCTGGGGTCATGATGCTAATTATGAAGCCACTATCTGGGACTTTACCGACCAGGCTGAAGTAGGCCAAGTTAACACTAGCGCGTCAGGCCAGTCTTATATGCCAGCGGTAATCATACCGATACCTATTATTGCACCGGTCCAAGGTGCCGCCTGTGATGGCATTGGTGACCAGTTGCTGGAATTCCTTTCAAGCAAATACTAAGAGATACACGTGAACAAACAGCGGCCTATTTTCTTTTTTTTTATTGCGACAGTGAGTGTGGCTTTGGTACTTCTAACCGGCTGCGCAGGGAATCCCTCTATTGGTAAAAACCAGCACGCAAAAATGCTCGCTCAAGGCGCTACCTACGATGATCGGGAATTACAGGCCTATGTCAATCGCGTCGGTCAGCGCCTAGTCGCCAACAGTGACAAACCCAATAGCCCTTTTACCTTTACCGTCATCGACAGTCCAGACATTAACGCTTTTGCGGCGCCGGGAGGGTATGTCTATGTCAACCGTGGACTACTGGCCTATTTGGAAAATGAGGCAGAATTAGCCGCGGTACTGGCGCATGAAATAGGTCACGTTACCGCCAGTCATCACAATCGGAGGCAAGCAGCGTCCGTCACAAACTCAGTCGTAGCGACCACCACATACGTCCTCACCGGCAGCAGTGATCTCGCTAGCGCCTCCAATATGTATGGTAGCGAATTAATCAGCGGCTACGGTCGAGATATGGAACTGGAAGCCGATGGACTGGGCGCTCAATACATGCATCAGTCCGGCTATGATACTGATTCATTGCTGGAGGTCATTGGCGTGCTTAAGGATCAGGAGCAGTTCCAACGCGTAAAATCCAGAGATGGCGGCAAGCCAATCGCGTCTTACCATGGCTTATACGCTACCCATCCGCGCAACGATCAGCGCCTGAAGACAGTAGTCAAGACAGCAGGACAACTCGGTGGCGAGACCCAAGTAGAAGATCCGTCTTTGCCTGGTGAATTTCAGCGTCACATAGAGGGACTGACATGGGGCGAAAGCGTGCAGAGCGAACGGGCACAAAATCGTTATTATCACAACAAACTCGGCTTCACGTTTGAACAACCGTTGGGCTGGACAGTCAGGGCTGGCTCAAAGAGCATTCTCGCCCGCGCAGCGGACGGCAGTGCAGAACTGTCTATCAGCATAAGGCGTCGCGACCAGAGACTAACGCCTCAATCAGTACTGGAAAAAAATGCTACCGGGACACTCAGTGCCGGTATTGCGTTGGATCAATTCGGATTGAAGGGCTACACCGCGGTTGCCAGTAGCGATAAAAAATCGCGGCGACTTGGTGTCGTTGATTACAATAATCTGAGTTATCTTTTTGACGGCAAGGCACAGAACTTTGCGCTGGAAGATGACGCCCTACTCTCAATCATCGAAAGTTTTCGTCCAACGCTCGCTGCGGAGCGGCAGGTTTCATCGGGCTATTATGTGCACTATATTCAGGTCCCACGGGGCGCCACGATAAGTAGCCTCGCCGCAAGCATGCGCATACCCAACGCAGAAGCTCAATTGCGACTGCTTAATGGTCTTTACCCGCGGGGTGAGCCACGCATTGGCGACTGGATTAAAGTCATTCAATAGCGGAACAATCGTCGGCCTGCTGCACTAAAACCCAAGGGGCTGCCACCACAGCCCACAATTCTGTATTGGTCTCGTACCAGATCA
>PKDD01000068.1 GCA_002862465.1 Haliea sp. | reverse complement strand
GCGCGTGGCAAGGTCATCATCACGATGTAGGTAACGGCTATGCAGAGTTTTGAGTTTAATACGGTTGCTAGAATAATTAACGGTGCGGGTAGTGCGCTAGAACTCGAAGTGCAATGCCGGCGTCTGAAAATAGAACGACCCTTGCTGGTCACCGATCCCGGTTTGATGTCTATTGGGCTGATACAGCCGATTCTCGCTGCGCTAGAAAAAGCAGGGCTCAATGCGCTGGTTTTTGATCAGGTGCGTGAGGATCCTCCGGAAGCTACGGTGCAGGCGGCTAACGAGGTGGCGCGACGCGGTAACGTTGACGGCGTTATAGCGGTCGGTGGCGGTAGCTCAATGGATGTGGCCAAAGTGGTGGCTGTGCTGTTAGGTGGAAGTCAGACGCTGGACGATATATACGGAGTGGGCCAGATAGTCGGTGATAGATTGCCTTTGATCTTAGTCCCCACGACGGCAGGAACAGGGTCCGAGGTTACGCCGGTGGCGGTTATCACCACTGGAGAGACGACCAAAGCCGGCGTGTCGTCGCCGGTATTATTGCCTGACGTAGCGGTGTTAGATGCCGCGCTTACCCTAGGACTGCCACCCTCTATTACCGCCATGACCGGGGTTGATGCCATGGTTCACGCCATTGAAGCTTACACCTCTCGCCATAAAAAAAATCCTTTGTCCGACAATCTGGCTGTTAAGGCTTTAGCACTGTTATCGCGCAACATTCGTACCGCTGTGCATGACGGTAGTAATGGTGAGGCACGACAAAATATGCTGCTGGGTGCCTGTCTGGCGGGTCAAGCATTTGCCAATGCTCCAGTCGGGGCGGTGCATGCATTGGCCTATCCTTTGGGTGGCCATTATCATATTCCCCACGGTTTAAGTAATTCTTTGGTGCTGCCTGCTGTGCTGGAGTTCAATGCCTCGCACGCGGATGAGCTCTACGCAGAGTTGGCGGAGGTTGTGATTGGAAACCCTGTTGCGGGCAGCGCCAGTGCGAAAAGCGCTGCATTGACGGCTGCGCTGCGTCAGCTTGTAGACGATGTAAAGTTGCCCGCTACACTGCAACAGGCAGAAGTTAAAGAAAGCGATCTGGAAATGTTGGCCACTGATGCAATGCTGCAGCAGCGCCTGCTAATGAATAATCCGCGAGACGTCTCTTATGAAGACGCGCTGGCAATTTATAAGGCTGCTTACCGAGGTGCCGCATGAGTAAGGAGGCATTGCCTACTCGGGCCGACTACAAAATGTTCTACCCTATCTCTACGCGCTGGTCTGACAATGATATCTATGGCCATGTAAATAATGTAGCCTACTATGCGTATTTCGATACCGCGGTTAACCGCTACCTCATTGAGGAGGGTGGCCTAGATATTAGTGACGGGACTGTCGTTGGCTATGTGGTGAGTTCGGGCTGCGAATACCATGCTCCTATTACTTATCCCGAGTCAGTAGAGGCCGGTTTGCGTGTGGATCGGCTCGGTAACAGTTCCGTGCAATATGGTATTGCTATTTTTAGAGAGGGCGAGCAGGTCGCTTCTGCACATGGTTATTTCGTGCATGTCTTTGTTAAGCGCGCGGGAAATCGTTCTGTGCCAATTCCGAAAAATCTGCGGGCAGCATTGGAGCGTCTGTAAGCCTCGGTGCGGTGTTTTTTGAGATCCCATCGTGTGAATTACCACAGTATCTCAGGCCATCAGCGGTCGTTGATCACTAGGACCACCCATGCAATAAAGAGTACCGTCGTGCTAAACAGCGGCGCTAAAGGGCTGTGAAATTGGTATAAGGCGCCAGCGCAGATGGGACCAAATGCAAAACCAATCGCGGGACAGGAACTTACCAGTCCCGCAGCTGCCCCTTGTTCCTCTGCCGACACCGCCAGCGAAGCGCCACCGGCGATTGATGGCATGCACATTGCCATACCTATCCCAAGAAATGCCATGCCAACAGCGAGTACCATGAAGGTCTCAAAACTGGAAATCACGGCTGAGCCTAAGATCATACTCAACAAGCCGATGCGGACGAATTGCGTGGGTCTTAACTGTATCCGCTGCATCACGGTGATTTGAGTTAGAAAAGTAAAGACAGCGCAGACCATCAATGCGCCGCCCGTCATTTGTGCCGTCTCGATGCCACTGAGACTGAGTTTGTCTTGCACCTGGAAGCCCAGAGTTTGTTGTATGCTAGAAAATCCAATGAATAGACTCACGGCAGTGATTAGTAGCAGCGCAATGCGTTTGTCACTGTAGCGAAGCTGCCGCGACGGCCCGCGTTTTGTCGGTCTTATCGCTGGCGCTGTCGGTAATTTCCGCCACACCACTGCGGCGGCTGCGGTGGCCAAGCCTGCCGCAAAATATAACGGTGCCAGCAATCCGAAGGTAGCGAGAGCGCCGCTTACTGCAGGTCCTAGAATGGCGCCCATACTATTGGCTGTGCCTAATCGGGCCATGGTCTTTGTGCGCTCATCTCGCATGGTGTTGTCTGCAGCATAGGCAGCGCTGGCAGGCCCCGTGGCGGACATTACAATCGATTGACAGCAGCGCGTTATTAGCAGCACCGCATACAATAATGCACCGCTAAGCAGGCCGGTCATGCCCGCCAGGAACACACTGGTAAACAGCACGGTACCAACCGTGTATCCAAGAAGTCCAGTGATTATGATAGGTTTGCGCCCAACGCGATCACTGAGGCGACCCCAATGTGGTGCCGCAAGTCCGAAAATTAATGCTGAGAATGCGATAATAGACGTGATTTGCAATTCGCCGAGTTGCACTTCTCGACCCAAGGGCGCAAGTATAGCAAACACCAGCGACTGCCCCATCCCAGTGGACATTAGAGCCAGAATGAGGACGGTCAGTTGCTGGCGAGTCAGTTGACCTGACAACCGAGTACCTGCCATTTAGAACTACTTGAGTTCAGACGAAGATTTTTCAAGCACCCGGCGCGCCACGATGAGCTGTTGTATCTGTTGAGTACCCTCGAAGATGTCCAGAATTTTGGAGTCGCGCGCGAATTTCTCCAGCAGAAGATTTTCGCTATAGCCCAAGCTCTGACACAGAGCAACGCAGCGCAGAGTAATATTGTTGCCCACGCGGCCTGCTTTAGCTTTACACATTGACGCTTCCATAGAGTTGGGTATTTTGTTGTCGGCCATCCAAGCTGCTTTTAACACCAGTAATCTGGCCCCATGCCATTCGGCTTCCATCTGACACAGTTCCGCTTCCACTGCAGTGAGGTTGACCGGTTTTTTGTCGAATTTCAGTTCCACACCCTCCTCTTTTAGGAGCTCACGAGACATATCGAGAGCAGCACGCGCCGTGCCGATCGCCATCGCTGCAACCGGCGGACGCGTGTTGTCAAAGGTTTGCATCACACCCCCAAAAGCCTTCTTGCGGCCCTCTGCATCGTTGGCCAGTTCCGCGCTGCCAAGGATATTGGTCTTGGGAATTCTGCAGTCATTAAAGCTAATTGCCGCTGTATCAGACGCTCGTATGCCAAGCTTGTGTTCCAACCGAGTGACCTCGCATCCGGGTGTACCCTTTTCGACAATGAACGATTTGATGGCTGCCTTGCCGAGTGACTTATCCAGCGTGGCCCAGACGACTAGGGTGTCAGAGCGCTCGCCGTCAGTCACATAAATTTTCTCGCCGTTAAGCACCCATTCGTCACCATCCGCCACTGCTGTGGTACTGATACTGGCAGAGTCCGAGCCGGTGCCCGGTTCGGTAATACACATGGCGGCGTAGCTGCCACCGTATTTTTCGACTTGCTCGGGTGTGCCTACTGCAGTGATGGCAGCGTTGCCCAAGCCGCTCCCAGGCATCGCTAAAAATAGGCCGACATCGCCCCAGCAGAGCCCAAATAAACCCACTACGGCGCCCATGTTGCCACCGTTCACGACAGTGCCTTCTGGAATAGCGACTTTTGGACCCGAAGGGTTAGACCGCGCACCGCCTATCAATTTCGCAACCTCCTCCATTTCTTTGGGGTAGGTGTGTTCTGCTTTATCATACTTGCGTGAATAGGGACGCATCATATGTTCAGCTAACATCATGACCTGTCCGAATGTTTCTTCATGCTTCTTGCTGAGTTCGAGATTAATCATTGCTGTTACTCCTGAATTCGAAAGTCATAGGGTCAGACGCTGGCCACGCCTTCCAGCATGGCGATGGCGCGAAGATCTCGATACCACAGCTCCACCGGGTGCTCGGTGCAGAAACCATGGCCGCCTAGAAGTTGGACGCCGTCGGTGCCGATCTTCATTGCGTGTTCAGCGCAAAATACCTTAGCGAGGTAGGCGTGCTCATGAAAATCTAGGCCTTGCTCTGCTCGCGAGGCAGCGCGCCAAGTCATCAGACGCATTGTCTCTAATTCAATGGCGATGTCGGCAATCATAAACGCTACGGATTGGCGGTTAGTGATAGGCTCGCCAAAGGCGATTCTCTCATTGCAGTAGGTTTTAACATAATCCAGTACCGCTTGGCAGGTGCCCACGGCGAGGGCGCATATACCGATGCGGCTTAGATCAATGAAGCGCTGCAAATCAAAGGGACCTTCGCCCAGCAGAGCATCTGCCGACATTTGCACATTATCCAGCGTTAGCGTGGCTAGTTGTGCCCCGTGCAGCCCCATATTCTCTTCTGCGGTGCGGGTCATACCCGCCGGCGTCCCCTCTATAATAAAGGCCGCGGGGTCGCCATTTTCCATATGCGCAATTACCAGTATAAGCTCTGCGTCCATGCCTAGTGGCACCATGGACTTTGTTCCTGACAGGCTAAATCCATTGCCATTGGGCGTCACAGTCGTTGCGGGTTCTGTGGGCTCAAAAGTTGCCCTTGGCTCGAGTAATGCCGTGGCTGCTCCCTTGAAATCGTCTGTACAAAACAGCGGCAGATATTTTTCGCGCTGCGCGTCCGAGCCTTGATCTATCAGTGTATTGACAAAAGCTACCGGGCTTGTGGATCCAAGGGCCAAGGATAAATCACCGTGTGCTAGGTCTTCCAAGATCAGCGCATTGGAAGAAGGTGAACGCTTTACCCCTGCTCCTCCGAGCGCCTCAGGTATGGGTAGCAGTGCAATGCCCAGCTCAACGGTTTTAGGATAAAACTCCTGCGCTGAATTATCACCTGCGTCTACGCTCTTAGCGAGTGGCCGAATTTCGGTAGTAGCGAAACGTTGCATAGTTTCGCGATTCATACGCTGATCATCAGTTAGTGTTAGATCGAATATCAGATCGTGAGTCTCGTCGGTCATTGCGGCCTCTCTTGGTTTGCAGGGTTATAGATGGTAAGGCTAGGAGCCTGTAGGCCGCCAATCAGGTAGTCAACCAGATGGTCCAGCAAAGTATCCTCATCGAAATAGCTAAGGTCTCCCAGTGGTGTGTTTGTGAGCCAGAAAACTTCTGCAACACCGTGGAATACGTTCGTACTCATAAACATGAGTCGCAGACGGCGGACGGGTGCTGATAGAGTGGGCAATTGTTCTGCTAGCGCATGGTCCAGTCTCTTCGAGAAAGGCGCGCATATCGTATTGACCATCGTGGCAATTTCGACGTCACTCTCACTTGCCAGTCGCGACAGGAACTTTAAGCCGTCTGCGCCCCAGCGCTGTCTCGCGGGTAATTCTACTAATGGGCGCAACGTGTCACGACAAGCATTGCGCAGTGACCGCTTAAATTGATGTTGCGGGCGCAGGACAGTAGCAATATGTCCCAGCTCCTCTGCAATCATATCTATCAGGGCTTGCATCACGCCTAATTTGTTGTGGAAGTGGTAATGCATTGCGGCGGAATTTTTTGAGCCCGCCTCAATACTGATACGGCGGAGTGAAACCGCATGCAAGCCTTCACGAGCATAAAGTTGCAGTGCCATTAGCAGCAGACGCTCGCGAGTGTCTGCATTTTTCTTTGGCGCTGTATGCACGAGTGTTGTCATGTAAGAGATTTAGGCTCATTCCAGATTAGTAGTCTCAGGACTCGAGGATAACTTACAGGGAATAGGCGACACGCAAGGGAAATTAATTTCGCATCCATTCCAATAAGAAGCCGTTTTTTGCGTTTCGCGACGCCATCAATGATCGTTGCCGCGGCTTCCTCCGGTGTTGTGCGAGCCAATTTCTTAAACTCACTGTCACGCTCGTCGGCATTGACGTCAGAATTTTCGCTGCGTGCTGCGCGTGCGATATTGGTTTTAATGCCACCGGGGTGGACGCAGCATACATGGATATTGCTGCCGTCCATTTCCTGCCGCAGGGCTTCGGTATAACCACGCACGGCGAACTTAGCCGCATTGTAGGCCGACTGAGTGGGCGTTGACATTAGACCGAAGACAGAGGAAATATTGACCAAATGTCCCTGTTGAGATTGACGCAATAGTGGCAAAAAAGCCTGTGTGCCATAAACCACGCCCCAGAAATTGATGCCCATCAACCACTCTAGGTCCTCGTAGCGATGATCCTCGACCTGTGAGATGAGAGCGACGCCTGCATTATTAATCATAATATCAACATGCCCCTTGGCCTTGGCAATTTTATCGGCCCAGGCATAGACACTCAACTTGTCAGCAATATCGAGAACATCGATATCGACGGAGACATCTTTGCGTGCCAGCATCGCGAGAGTCCCATCTAGGTTCTCGGCACTGATGTCACTCAGGAATAATTCACAGCCCTCGCGATTTAGTTGCAGTGCCAAAGCGCGGCCTATACCTGAGCCTGCGCCAGTAATCGCCGCAATTTTATTGTTCACGTAAGTCATCTATCAGTCTTTGCTCTTTTTACAAAACCCGAATGATAGGCTTTTTTTTCATTAAAGCAATTGCTTTAGATGATTTTTCGTCGCTGATCTACAAGTTGAGCTTGTAAAATATTGGGATCAGGGTGATCGCAATAGAATCGAATTCCTGGGTGAATCACCCCCCATCAGTCTGGACTCTAAGGACTGCATCCCCTAAACTCTCACGCCAGATTGCGCGCCCCCTGACTAACGCGTCGGGAACAGGTTGCACCCGTGATTAACGAGAGCTGTATTCATATGAAAAGGTGAGATGTGGTTTACCTCATCTCGCTTTTTTGTGAGCGCGCAGTTGGCATTGCGCCATTAAAAGATGGAGGTTTGCTTGTCCATTCCGGCCATATTAGCCCTTGAAGATGGCAGTATTTTTAAAGGGTTGGCAATAGGCGCCACAGGTACTTCGGTGGGTGAGGTGGTATTCAATACCGCTATGAGTGGTTATCAGGAAATCCTCACGGATCCGTCCTATGCGCGCCAAATAGTCACCCTGACTTATCCTCACATTGGCAATACGGGCGTTAACGACGAGGACGAGGAGTCCGATGCGATTTGGGCAACCGGCCTGGTGATCAGGAACTTACCGTTACTCGCCAGCAACTACCGTAATCAGCAGGGCCTGGCAGAGTATTTGTGTCGCCATAAGATTGTTGCTATCGCTGAAATCGATACGCGTCGGCTTACGCGGATTCTGCGTGAGAAGGGCGCTCTCAGCGGTTGCCTGATGGCCGGTGAAGGGGTCGACGAAGCGCATGCTCTGGCGCAGGCGCGAGATTTTGCTGGCCTCAAGGGTATGGATCTTGCCAAAGAGGTCACAACGGCACACAGTTATTCCTGGCGCGAAGGTAGCTGGGCGATGGGCGTGGGCTACGGTGAGCGTGCTGACGCTGATTTGCCCTGGCACGTTGTAGCCTATGACTTTGGCGTTAAACGTAATATTTTACGGTTGCTGGTCGATTATGGTTGCCGCCTGACAGTGGTACCTGCTCAGACGCCAGCCGCTGATGTCTTCGCCATGAATCCAGATGGTATTTTTCTGTCCAATGGTCCAGGTGATCCAGAGCCTTGTCACTATGCGGTAGAGGCTATTCAATCTATCCTTGCGACAGATATTCCCGTGTTTGGTATTTGTTTGGGCCACCAGTTGTTGGGCTTGGCCAGTGGCGCGGCCACGGTAAAGATGAAGTTCGGCCATCATGGCGCTAACCATCCAGTAAAAAACTTGGATGATGGGACGGTACTGATCACCAGTCAAAACCACGGATTTGCGGTGGATGAGCGCAGTCTGCCAGACAATCTACGCGTTACCCATACGTCTCTTTTCGACGGTAGCTTGCAGGGGATGCAGCGCACCGACAAGGACGCCTTCAGCTTTCAGGGACACCCTGAAGCTAGCCCGGGACCGCATGATGCTGCACCGTTGTTCCAACACTTTATCGACATGATTACTGCACGGGCCGGGAAGAAGTAAGCCACTATGCCAAAGCGTACTGACATAAAAAGCATTCTGATCCTCGGTGCAGGCCCTATTATTATTGGCCAAGCCTGCGAATTTGATTATTCTGGTGCGCAGGCCTGCAAAGCGCTGCGCGAGGAGGGTTACCGGGTTATTTTGGTGAACTCCAATCCCGCCACTATCATGACTGATCCTGCAATGGCTGATGCTACCTATATCGAACCCATTGAATGGCAGACCGTCGCCCGTATTATTGAACTAGAGAATCCCGATGTCTTGCTGCCCACCATGGGTGGCCAGACAGCACTCAACTGTGCTCTGGATCTGGCTCGAGAAGGTGTACTGGAGGCATACGGTGTCGAGATGATAGGAGCTACCAAAGAGGCGATTGATAAGGCGGAAGATCGCCAACTGTTTGATAAGGCAATGAAGAGCATAGGCTTGGATACGCCACGTTCTGTTATCGCCCACAGTCTCGAGGAAGCCTTTCAGGTTCAGGACTCCATTGGCTTCCCCTGCATTATTCGCCCGTCATTTACTATGGGAGGGTCTGGTGGTGGCATCGCTTACAACCGCAGTGAGTTTGAGGAAATTTGTCGGCGTGGCTTGGATTTATCGCCTACGAATGAATTGCTGATAGATGAATCTCTTATCGGCTGGAAAGAATTCGAAATGGAAGTGGTGCGTGACAAAAATGATAACTGCATCATTATTTGCGCGATCGAAAATTTTGATGCAATGGGTGTTCACACGGGTGATTCAATTACTGTGGCACCGGCGCAGACACTAACCGATAAAGAATACCAAATTATGCGCAACGCCTCTGTGGCGGTGCTGCGTGAGATTGGTGTGGAAACGGGTGGCTCGAATGTGCAGTTCGGGCAAGACCCGAAAACCGGTCGTATGGTAATCATCGAAATGAACCCTAGAGTGTCTCGCTCCTCTGCATTGGCGTCCAAAGCTACCGGCTTTCCCATTGCCAAGGTGGCGGCCAAGTTGGCAATTGGTTATACGTTGGATGAACTGCTAAATGACATTACCGGTGGCGTAACGCCAGCGTCCTTCGAGCCGTCAATTGATTATGTTGTAACAAAGGTACCCAGGTTTGCGTTTGAAAAGTTCAGCGCTGCAGATGATCGCCTCACGACACAAATGAAGTCCGTAGGCGAAGTGATGGCTATTGGGCGCACGTTTCAGGAGTCTCTGCAAAAAGCTCTGCGAGGCCTAGAGGTGGATTCCGTCGGATTTGAGCATATGATCGACGTGGACGACGCTGAATTGCGTGCTGAACTCGTGTCAGAACTTACCAACCCCGGACCTAACCGTATCTGGTATCTCGGCGATGCTTTCCGCGCTGGAATGAGCTTAGACGAGGTGTCCCGATATTCAGGTGTGGATCCCTGGTTCCTAGTGCAGATCAAAGACATTGTGTCCGCAGAGGACAGCCTAAAAACGATCAGCCTGCACAGCATTGATAATGCGAAAATGTTTGAACTTAAGCGTAAGGGCTTTTCTGACGAACGTCTTGCGGTACTGCTGGCAGCGTCTGAGAAAGAAGTGCGGGAGCATCGCCACAGCGTAGGTGTGCGTCCAGTGTTTAAGAGGGTGGACACCTGTGCGGCAGAGTTTGCGTCTACCACTGCCTATATGTATTCAACTTACGAGGAAGAGTGCGAGGCGGCGCCTACAGACCGAGATAAAATTCTGATATTGGGTGGTGGTCCGAACCGGATTGGGCAGGGTATTGAGTTTGACTATTGCTGCGTGCATGCGGCGCTGGCATTAAGCGAAGATGGCTACGAGACGATTATGGTCAACTGCAATCCAGAAACCGTCTCCACAGACTATGATACCTCTGACCGCCTTTATTTCGAGCCCGTGACGCTGGAGGATGTTCTTGAGATCGTCGATTTAGAAAAGCCCAAGGGCGTAATCGTGCAGTTTGGTGGCCAAACTCCTCTTAAGCTTGCGCGGGCATTGGAGGCTTGTGGCGTCCCTATTATAGGCACTACGCCGGATGCGATAGACCGAGCGGAGGACCGAGAGCGTTTTCAGAAAATGATACAGAAGCTGAATCTGAAGCAGCCCAACAATACTACGGTGCGCAGCACTGAAGAAGCAGTAGAGGCAGCCAAGGCCATTGGGTATCCCTTGGTAGTGCGGCCTTCCTATGTGCTTGGTGGTCGTGCGATGGAGATCGTCTATCGGGAGGAAGATCTGCTGCGCTACATGCGCGACGCCGTTCAGGCTTCTGATGAGGCTCCCGTTTTGCTGGACCGTTTTCTCAGCGCAGCGATTGAGGTGGATATTGACGCCGTAAGTGATGGCGAACACGTCGTAATCGGCGCGATAATGCAGCATATTGAGCAGGCAGGCGTGCATTCAGGTGACTCCGCTTGTTCCCTTCCGCCCTATAGTCTGGATGCCAAGGTGCAGGACGAAATGCGTGCGCAGGTGAAAAAAATGGCGCTGGAACTGGGTGTAAAAGGGCTGATGAATGTCCAACTGGCCAGACAGGACGGTGAGATCTACGTGATTGAGGTCAACCCGCGTGCCTCGCGTACCGTGCCGTTTGTCTCCAAGTGTATAGGCGTGTCTTTAGCCAAGATTGCCGCCCGGTGTATGGCGGGACAAACTCTCGCGGAGCAGAAGTTTACCCGTGAAATTGTACCACCTTACTTCAGTGTCAAAGAGGCGGTATTGCCCTTTAATAAATTTCCGGGTGTGGATCCTATTCTGGGACCCGAAATGAAATCCACTGGTGAGGTTATGGGCACGGGTGACACCTTTGCTGAAGCATTCGCAAAGGCGCAGTTGGGCGTTGGCTCCGGTACGCCAACCGGCGGCACTGCTTTGCTAAGTGTCCGCGATGTGGATAAATCTGGTATCGTCGCGGTGGCTCAAGACCTTTCAAATTTGGGTTTCTCTTTGGTGGCAACAGGCGGTACCGCTTTAATACTAGAGCAACAGGGACTGAAGGTGCGTCGCGTTAATAAGGTGACCGAGGGCAGGCCCCATATCGTGGATATGATTAAAAACGATGAGGCAAATTTTATCGTTAATACCACCGAGGGCAGACGCGCCATTGAGGATTCGGCGTCTATTCGTGCCAGCGCGGAAGCACACGGCGTATTCTACACAACCACCCTTACTGCTGCGGAGGCAATCTGTATGGCACTGAAGTTCGAGGGTGCAAAGACAGTGCGGCGTCTTCAGGATTTGCACAGGAGAGTTGACCGATGAATAGGGTTCCGATGACATTGGCTGGAGAAACTACGCTGAGACAAGAGCTCGATCGATTAAAAAAGGTGGACCGGCCGCGTATTGTCCAAGCTATCGCAGAGGCGCGAGCACACGGTGACCTCAAGGAGAATGCCGAGTATCACGCGGCGCGGGATCAGCAGAGTTTTGCCGAAGGTCGTATTTTGGAGATCGAGGGGAAGCTAAGTAATGTCCAAGTTATCGATGTCAAGAGTATTCCCAAGACAGGCAAGGTGATCTTTGGCACCACCGTTGACCTTGTCAATTTGGGAACAGACGAGACTGTGAGATATCGTATTGTGGGTGAGGATGAGGCCGATGTGAAACGCAATATGATTTCAGTGGGTTCACCTATTGCACGTGCGCTCATTGGTAAAGAAGAGGGCGCTGTGGTTATCGTCAAAGCCCCTAGCGGCGACATTGAGTACGAAATTGATCAGGTACACCATCTCTGATTAAGGGCGCTGGATTGCTTCAAAACGCTTTGGTGCTGTCTTATAGCCTTGACTCCGTAGCTTGATGAAGGCCCTTTCGCCGTTCGGAAAGGGGGTTCGTTTTACAGAAAGAACGTTATCGCTGAACCCATGATTGAAGCAATTCTCATCTAGGTTGTTATCGTTTTCTCGCACTGTTATCGAAATATCACGCTCAAGCCATCTATTTGGTCTTAAAAGACGGGAGAAGACTGCGAAATTTTGAGTTACGAAGCGGCTTAAATCGATTATTTGATGTCACGCAGTTCGAGTGCGTCGGGCATGAACTGCGCGAGTTTGGTCAGAGCGGTTTAATCAGATTGGATAATCGCGGGTCTGGCTTGGCAGAGCGCCTTAATAAGACAACGATACTGCCAATACTGTGAACCATCTCGGCGCCGGTTTGTTTACAAATCTTCTCGGATAGACGGGCTCGAACTTCACGCGAACCGACGGCGATTTTGATTTTGATTAATTCATGATCGGTCAGTGCCCTATCAAGCTCCGCATTGACGGTTTCGCTGAGACCCTTGCCAGCGATGGTTACCACAGGGTTGAGCTTATGTCCTATGGCGCGCAACTGTTTGATGTCGGGTTTTGTTTTCTTACTCATAGTCTTTCCAATGTACAATGCTCACAACGGGCTCGGGCGCGCTAGTCTACACAAGGCGCCTCTGGCAAGAAACCGAAATTACAGTGGTCTCCCATGGCGAAGAAACGACCGTCCAGTAAAGCTTGGTTAAAGGAACACCGGGACGACCCTTATGTGCAGCAGGCCCAGCGAGAGGGCTATCGCTCTCGGGCCTGTTACAAGCTGCTGGAGCTGCAACAAAAGGATAGGTTTATCCGTTCCGGTATGACGGTCTTGGACTTAGGTAGTGCGCCGGGTGGCTGGTCTCAGGTGGCGGTTGCCAGGGTGGGTGATCACGGTAAGGTGATTGCTTCTGATATCCTGCCCATGGATGGTTTAGCGGGTGTAACCTTTATTGAGGGCGATTTCACCGAACTGAAGGTTTTTGACGGTATCGTTGCGGCACTTGATGGGAAACGAGTTGATGTGGTCATTTCCGATATGGCGCCCAATATGAGCGGGGTGAGCGCCGTAGATCAGCCGCGCGCGATCTATTTGGTAGAGCTGGCCCTGGATATGGCGCAGCAGGTTTTGGCGCCCGGGGGCACATTTGTTACCAAAGTATTTCATGGGGAGGGCTTTGATCAGATATTTCAGGCTACGAGAGGCCGTTTTACCAAGGTGCTGACGCGCAAGCCCAAGGCTTCCAGGCCGCGCTCACGGGAGGTATACATGGTGGCGACAGGGTTTCGCAGCCTGTGACAGTTGTATTATCGGACACCTTGAAACATGGAGACATTGCCCCCAATATAGTAGATTGTAGATGACTGGGCAGGTAAGTCGGCCCGCACAGCATTGCGACGTGCGCTATTCGCGTGTTTTTTCATCAGAAGTGACCGTTATCCGCAGTGTAAAGGGCATCGTCTTCGCCCCCTCTGCTGCGGTGTGCGACGAACGGCGTAGCTGCTGATAATTTTTAAAGAGGTATTGGTATTGAACACTATGGTTAAGAATTTATTGCTTTGGCTGGTGATAGCAGCGGTGTTGCTGTCAGTATTTAACAACTTCAATATGAAAGGCGCCACCGAGCAGGTTGGCTACTCTCAGCTGATTGAGGAAGTTCAGCAGGACAGAGTGAAGAAAGTCGTCGTGGACGGCCTGACTATTTCGAGCGAACGCTATGACGGCTCGAAATTTGAGACAATTCGCCCGATGATGGAAGATCCGAAGCTGATTGATGATTTACTGCAGCATAACGTCGAAGTCGAGGGGCGCAAGCCAGAGCAGCAAAGCGTCTGGACCCAGCTATTAGTCGCCAGTTTCCCTATTCTTATTATTATTGCCGTGTTCATGTTTTTCATGCGCCAGATGCAAGGCGGCGGCGGTGGTCGCGGCGGGCCGATGAGTTTTGGTAAGAGCAAGGCCAAGCTGTTGGGAGAGGATCAGATCGCCACTACGTTCGCAGATGTTGCAGGGGTGGATGAGGCCAAACAAGACGTTCAGGAGTTGGTGGAGTTTTTGCGAGATCCCAGTCGCTTTCAGAAATTGGGCGGGCGTATTCCGCGCGGGGTGTTAATGGTAGGACAGCCCGGTACCGGCAAGACTTTATTAGCCAAGGCGATTGCGGGAGAGGCAAAAGTGCCATTCTTCTCTATATCGGGTTCAGATTTTGTAGAAATGTTTGTGGGCGTGGGTGCTTCTCGCGTGCGAGATATGTTTGAACAAGCGAAGAAGCAGGCCCCCTGTATCATCTTCATCGACGAAATTGATGCGGTGGGACGCCACCGAGGCGCAGGCCTTGGCGGAGGCCATGACGAGAGAGAGCAAACCCTAAACCAATTACTGGTAGAGATGGATGGTTTTGAGGTGAATGATGGTGTCATCGTTATTGCCGCGACTAACCGCCCTGATGTTCTCGACCCGGCCCTATTGAGGCCTGGCCGCTTTGACCGGCAGGTAGTGGTGAGTCTTCCCGATATTCGTGGACGTGAGCATATTCTCAAGGTGCATATGCGTAAGGTGCCGTTGGCGGAGGGCGTGGAAGCCTCTAAAATTGCGCGCGGCACACCGGGCTTTTCCGGCGCTGACCTCGCGAATTTAGTTAATGAAGCAGCGTTGTTCGCCGCACGCGCTAATGTGCGTACCGTAGGTATGACTCACTTTGAGTTGGCCAAGGACAAAATCATGATGGGTGCGGAGCGCAAATCTATGGTCATGTCCGAAAAGGAAAAGCGAAATACCGCCTACCATGAAGCAGGTCACGCGATCGTTGGCCGTTTGATGCCCGAACATGATCCGGTTTATAAAGTGAGTATCATCCCTCGAGGACGGGCGCTAGGTGTCACCATGTTTTTGCCAGAGGAAGATCGCTATAGCCATAGCCGTCGGTTTATTATCAGCCAGATTTGTAGCCTTTTTGGGGGTCGTATTGCTGAGGAAATGACCCTTGGGAAGGATGGCGTTACCACGGGGGCATCCAACGATATTCAACGCGCAACCGATATTGCACGGAATATGGTTACCAAGTGGGGCCTTTCAGAGAAAATGGGGCCTCTGATGTATGACGAGGCGACAGAGGAAGTTTTCCTCGGCCGCAGTGCGGGCCAGCCGCAAGTAAGTCATTCTGGTGAGACGGCGAAGCTGATTGATCATGAGGTTCGGAGCATTATTGACGAGTGCTATGCAACCGCGCAGCAAGCGTTGGAAGAAAATGTCGATAAATTGCATGTGATGGCAGAAGCACTGATGGTGTATGAGACCATTGATTCAGCGCAAATCGACGACATTATGTCTGGGCAAGAGCCCCGCGAGCCGGAGGGCTGGGGCAATACTGACGACAGCGATGATACGCCGCAGGCTAGCGCGGGTGCTTCGCCGGACGATTCTTCTGCGAGTCCGATTGGCGGGCCTGCTGGCGAGCATTGATCTGGTTCGGACAAGTTAGTGATTTCTGATCAATATTCAGGCCGCCCAGCACTGCAATGTGCCGGGCGCAGTCTGGACTTAGCTCGACCGGTTGTAATGGGCGTCATTAATGTCACGCCGGATTCTTTCTCTGACGGCGCCACTCTATACCGAAACGCAATCCTCGATATTGAGAAAGCGATGGCGCGTGCTAGGGAAATGGTGGCATCGGGTGCTGCGATTTTGGATATCGGCGGGGAGTCCACCCGACCGGGTGCCAGCCCGGTCTCCGTCAGCGAAGAAATGGACAGGGTATTGCCATTAGTAACGCGCATAACGGCTGAATTGGAAACAATCATCTCGGTTGATACGAGTACCCCCGAACTGATGCGTGAGGCTGCAGCAGCAGGCGCAGGCCTTTTAAATGATGTTCGAGCACTCACTCGAGAAGGCGCTTTAGAGGCCGCTGCAGCCACCGATTTACCCATTTGTCTGATGCACATGCAGGGCGAGCCCGACCGTATGCAGGTTGCCCCACGATATGATGATGTGGTGGAGGACGTTTGTGAGCACCTGCGGTCCAGAGTTGCTTGCTGCGAGCGACAAGGCATAGCGAGAAGCCGTTTATTACTGGACCCTGGATTTGGATTTGGTAAGTCTGTAACACACAATTTAGAACTGTTGCGGGAGTTGCCGCGTCTAGCCGAAGTCGGTTTTCCGCTTATCGTGGGTCTGTCGCGTAAATCGCTGATTGGCAAACTCTTGGGGAGGGAGGTGGGGCAGCGCCTTCCGGCTAGTCTTGCTTTGGCGGTATTGGCGGCAGAGCGCGGTGCGTCTGTAATACGGACGCATGATGTGGCCGCCACTGTTGATGCTATATCGATGTTGACGGCCTTGGAGGAGTGTGCGGACCCATGAGCAAACGCTATTTTGGTACTGATGGCATCCGAGGCAAAGTCGGTGAGTTCCCGGTCACCCCAGACTTTATGCTAAAACTGGGCTGGGCGAGCGGTCGAGTGTTCTCAAGAGCGTCCAATCGGGAACAGCAGTGCACGGTCATAATTGGTAAGGACACACGAATTTCTGGCTATATGTTCGAGTCTGCTCTGGAAGCGGGCTTAGTTGCGGCGGGAGTGAATGTGAAGCTACTCGGGCCCATGCCCACGCCGGCGATAGCGCTGATGACGCGTAAACAGAATGCGGATGCCGGTATAGTCATAAGTGCATCACACAACCCGTTTTATGATAATGGCATTAAGTTCTTTGGTGCCGATGGCGCCAAGCTATCCGATGACGTTGAGCGTGCCATTGAGGCAGAACTAGAGCAGGAACTCACTGTTGTTGAATCGAGCAGTATTGGCAAGGTACTGCGAGTTGATGATGCTGCTGGCCGATATGTCGAATTTTGCAAGTCGACCGTTCCTGAGGGGTTTAGCCTGCGAGGCCTTCGCATTGCTGTAGATTGCGCGCATGGAGCGACTTACAACATTGCCCCCAATGTTCTTAGTGAGTTAGGTGCAGAAGTATTCACGATGGGGGCACAGCCGGACGGCTTTAACATAAATGACGGCGTAGGTTCCACCGACATGACCGCGCTATCCAAACTAGTCAGAGATAAAGAGGCGGATGTAGGCATCGCATACGATGGTGACGGTGACCGCGTATTAATGACGGATAGCATGGGCGAGATTATCGATGGCGATGAATTGGTCTACATTATTGCTATGCATCGCTTGGCTAAGGGAACCGGCGACGTTGGTGTGGTTGGTACCCAGATGTCGAACTTGGGGCTTGAGGTCGCTCTTGAGGCGGCAGGTTTGCAGTTTGTGAGAGCGCAAGTAGGCGATCGTTATGTTAAAGCTATGATGGAAGCAAACGGCTGGCTTTTGGGTGGGGAATCCTCTGGGCACATCATCTGTTCCAATGTCACGACTACCGGCGACGGGATTATTGCTTCACTGCAGGTCCTGATGGCACTCCAGGGGTCAAACGGGGGACTGCCGGCACTGCGGGCAGGGATCACTTTGTATCCCCAGACCATGATTAATGTCACGGTCAGTGGAAGACCAAATCTGGCAGATTATCCCGCTATCAGTGCTGCTGTGGCCTCTGCAGAGCAGCGTTTGGGAAAGCAGGGCAGAGTCCTGCTGCGTCCCTCTGGGACTGAGCCTAAGGTGCGGGTAATGATCGAAGGCACTAGTCGCGAGGACGTTGAGCTGTTGTGTTCCGAATTGGCAGCAGAGGTAGAGAGAATCCTTGCTTGAACTCCAATCAGGGTCGAATAAGTGTTTATAGTGCCGGGCATGGTCCTTGTCACCGGGGACTATCTTGGTTAATATTGCCGCCGCTTTTTTCGCTGGGGAACCCAGATGCGTCAGCCACTTGTTGTAGGTAACTGGAAGATGCAGGGTTCTTTAGTCAGTGTCGAGGCACTGCTTAGCGATCTTGTGAGTGCCACGCCAGCTGCTGGGGTTGAGGTTGCGGTATGTCCTACCTTTATACACTTAGGACACGCATTCACTGTGTGCGGGCATTCCTTCGTCGCGCTAGGGGCGCAGGACTGCAGCCATGCTAAATCGGGGGCGCATACGGGTGAAGTATCTGCAGCCATGTTGGCTGAGGTAGGATGTCGCTGGGTGATTCTCGGACACTCGGAACGAAGACAGCACCAGGACGAATCTGACGCGCTGATTGCGGCTAAATTGGTCGCAGCGGTAGAGGCAGGATTAAGACCCATTGTTTGTGTTGGAGAAACGCGACAGCAGCGCGATGCAGGAACAGCACAAGCGGTGGTCAGTGCCCAGTTGGCGGGGGCATTGCAGGGTCAGGCTAACTTGGGTCAGCTGGTGGTAGCTTATGAGCCTGTTTGGGCAATTGGAACTGGATTGACTGCCACGCCGGAACAGGCGCAGCAAATGCATGCTTTTATGCGCGTTTGCTTGGCGAAGATAACTGGCGTGGATGCAACTGCAACAAGAATTTTATATGGCGGTAGCGTGAAGCCTGACAACGCCGCGAATTTATTTGTGCAGCCTGATATCGATGGTGCACTGGTTGGAGGGGCTGCTCTCGTTGCAGCAGACTTCTTGGCGATTATTAACGCGGCGGCGGCGTAGAAAATTATAAGCTGTCCTCGGAGGGGCTCGAATATTATGGAACAGATAATTTTAGGCGTGCATCTACTTGTCGCATTGGCGATCATCGGCTTGATCTTGTTGCAGCAGGGTAAAGGGGCGGAGATGGGAGCGTCATTTGGTGCGGGCGGCTCTCAAACGCTTTTTGGTAGCGATGGCGGCGGAAGTGTCCTGACCAAAGCGACGGCTGGTTTAGTCGCTCTGTTTTTTGCCTCCAGTTTTAGTTTAGCTGTGTTGATCAATCAAAAAGCAGCCATTGTAGATGACCTCGACTTGGCGATTCCAGCAGCGGTTGAGGTAAAGCCGGCTGCAGTTGACGAGGAATTGCCTGTTCTGGACGCCGCCTCGCCAGCAGCTAAGGGAACTGCAGGGGATGACGTACCAAGCTTGGATTGATAGTTATATGCCGAAGTGGTGGAATTGGTAGACACGCCATCTTGAGGGGGTGGTGAGCTATGCTCGTGCGGGTTCAAGTCCCGCCTTCGGCACCAGATATCGTATAGCCCTTTAAACAAGGGCTTTGTAGCATCAGTGGTTATGAGTTGGCACAAAATGGCACAAACTCATGGCACAAAATCTCCTCCTCAGACCCTCTGGATATTACTTCCGTTATATCATTCGTTCCTGCCACAGACCGCTGCTCCCCATAAAAGAAGCAAGCAATAACCCGATTGAGATGATGTGGCGTAAGTGCATACTTCAATCCACTGTGGCTGAGCAGAATTTATTAGTAAAGTATTGAGTTAATAGAATAGCAGACGACTCGGTAGCTTCAAAGGCCAGCGTGGTTGTTCTGCGGGCCTGGGCCTAGAATGAGAATCAGCCACAGCGGGGAACCCTTGGAATCATTAGGCCTCTGCTGTGGATGGCTGGCTGTTGGTTATGCCGCCTTGTCGATTGTGTTAGCAATACAGAGAATGTGATGAATTGTGCTGCTCAAGGAAGAGGCTGGCAGGGCCAACTATCGTTTAAGAAGGTCTCTTTATCAAAATACACGACGCTTATGGGTGTTTTATGGCCATTTGGTTCATTTATAACAATAGTTAATAGCCTGAACCGTGATAAATGGTTGTCTGCAGTCGACTGTTGTACTAGATTAGTAGCAAAGGTAGCGTTTATCCCGCTTATACTTTACGACCATGTAGTATAGGAAATGCCATGATGAACAGTCTCTCAACAGACGTGATCGACAAGGGCGACGAGCGTCCTTTGCGCCAAGTACGACCCGGGAAAGACCTCCATCAAAATGTATTGGTCGTCTCGATTCCGAAGAGTGGAACCCATCTCGTGGATGGCGCCATGAGATCGCTGGGATACCGAACGGTCGGGAAGATGATTTGGCCCAAGAGTGGCCGGCCCAGGGCTTGGAACAGAAGACCGTTCCCTGAAATTTTGCGTTCACTGGAATCAGATCGATCTGAAAAGGTATGTGTCATCACCCACCATCTTCCACTTGTCCCCGGGATCCAGGAATTGTTGGATCGCACCCATGTCAGGATCGTATTCAATCACCGTGATCCAAGAGGGGTCGCCCTTTCGCAATACCACTACCTTCTAGGAAATACACGGTTAGGAGTCGAAGGCGTCACGCCGACGCCTTTCAATCTGGCCTATTCTAAGACTCTCAGGGAAATCTCGACCTTATCGGAAAGGGTTGACTATCTAGTTTTCGAGATGCTTCCCAAAATCATAGAAAGATTCTTCAAGGATCACCTCTGGCTTCTCCACCATCCAAGAGTTTTCAAGACCTCCTTTGAGACCCTGGTCGGACCTTGCGGTGGAGGCGACGGAAGGGGCCAGTGCCGCACCGTTGAAAAGCTCATGAACCATCTGGCCGAAACTGGCGAAGCTCAATCGATTGCTGAAGATCTATTCGACAAGAATGTCCGAACCTTTCGGAATAGCAGAGTCGATGAATGGGAAACGTTTTTCAGCGAAAAATATCTCGAGACCATCGATGACCTCTACGGTGATATCCTCGATGCGTACGGCTACCCGCGATGGTCCTGACTGCTGCCTCCTGCTGCAAGAGTGTGGGGAAAAGGGAGCACACGCGCCGGTTGCGTTTGGGCCGGCATAAAGACAAGATGGTGTCAAGGCTGGAGTGGACGACTCCGTCGTAAACGGACCAAGAAAGAAGAAGGGGAGGAAAAAATGAAGAAGCTTACCGTACTTCTTGTGATCACTGCTTCTGCGGCAATCCTTTTGGGGGCGTGCCAGGCTACCAGGTTGGTTCCCAATCTGGTTGGAACGTGGGATGAGCAGAGAGAAACCATCAGCAAGCATTCGAAAAATCGGGGTTTCGAGATCATGATGGATGAAAGCGCGCCCGCAATAATCATCATCAAGGAGCAACAGAACCGTGCTTTCGTAGGGGAAAAACAGTGGGTCAAGCGTGGGAAAGCCTATTCGGAAGAGTTTTCGTGCACGATCTCCTCGGAGAACAGGCTCAACTGCGCTGATCATGACAAGGGATACTCTTTCGGGAGGATTCTGTCCGACGACAGGATGGAAATCGATTACGTAGAGGATGGGGAAAAGGCAAAAGTCATTCGGGTAGAGTTTACGAAAAGGGGTTCTTAGTCCAAAAGTACGGAATTTCCTGTTTTCTCTGAAACCGACAAGATAGAATTGGACCCGAAAGAGGATGCCAGAGCCAAAAAATGGATAAGGCGCGTACACGTTGAGAGCTATGTACGCACCTTAACCATGTATCACAGGGATATCACAAGATAGAATCAGGGGGCTGCGGAATCTCCGCAACCCCCTGATTTTATTGGCGTCCCCAAGGGGACATGCTCAGTATCATGGTTGCTCCAGCTACTTATAGTTAGTTGTTAGGCACACCTTAACCTCAAGCAAGTACTTGAAAAAAGAGT